>NZ_JBSHAM010000017.1:0-127809 GCF_053611505.1 Amycolatopsis sp. NPDC054798
GCTCTGGGCCTTGCTGCGCGACGGACGGCGCTTCACCCCGACCGCCCCACAGCCGATCACCTCGGCCGCTTGACACGATCATTGAGATTCCCTTCACTCGGTGTCGCCGGTACTTACCGGCGGCGCCGGCCGAACTCATCGGCGAAGGCTAAAAAATGTTCGGCGGCAGCTCGAACGCCTCGAACACGCGCGGATCGGCGAAGACGACGTTGTGCGAAACCCGCCCGCCGGTCACGGTGAAGACCTGCAGCGTGTGCAGCTTCCGGTCGGGTGTGTAGGCGGCGAGCGCGGGCTGCCCGTTGGCGGTGAGGCCGCGGACGCTCCAGCCGGTTCCGCGCATCTCGAACACCCGGTGCATGAACCGGCCGTAGTCGCCGCTGCCGCGGAACCAGAGCGGGACCGGCGGCATTTCCAGGATCGCGTCGTCGGTGAGCAGCCGGACGAGCGCTTCGACGTCGGCGGCTTCGAAGGCTCGCGCGTACCGGTCGATCACCGCCTGGGTCTCGGCGTCGTCCGGTTCGGCGATCTCGTCCATTCCGCCCGTGCCGGCCAGTGTGGCTCGGGCTCGTTGCAGCGCGCTGTTCACCGCGGGCACGGTCGTCTCCAGCTGCGTGGCGACCTCGGCCGCGCTGAATTCGAGCACCGACCGGAGCACGACGACCGCCCGCTGCCGGGCGGGGAGGACTTGCGTCGCGGCGATCCACACCAGCCGCAGCCCGGCGCGGGTGTCGGCTTCGCAACGCGCGTCGGGAAACGGTTGCAGCCAGGGGATGTCCACCGACGGTCGCAGCGGTGCGCCCGGGTCGTCGCTGGCGGCGCCGAGGCCGGACGGCAACGGGCGCCGGGCCCCGCCTTCGAGCGCGGTCAGGCAGACGTTGGTCGCGATCCGGTACAGCCAGGTCCGGACCGAAGCGCGGGCCGGGTCGTACCGGTCGCGGGCCTTCCACGCGCGCAGCAACGTTTCCTGCACCAGATCCTCGGCCTCGTGGAAGGAGCCGGCCATCCGGTAGCAGTAGGCGGCCAGCTCGCCGCGGTGCGCTTCGAAGTCCACCGGGCCATCATCCGGCACGGGCGACGCTGAGAAAACGGTCGACCACCGGGTTGTTCTCGTGGTCGGTGCGCGAGATCGCCGAGACTGCCGAGAACGCGCCGGGGTCGGTGAGGGCGAGGTAGCGGAGGCCGGGCAACTGCAAGGCGCGCAAGGCGTTCGGCACGATCGCGATGCCGGTGTCGGCCGCGACGAGGCCGAGCATGGTGGGGAACTGGACGGCCTCCTGGACCACGCGCATCCGGAACCCGGCGCGCAGGCACAGCGTCTCGATGTGGTCGTGCAGCCGCGAAACGCGGGTGCGCGGGAAGGCGAGAAAAGGCTCGTCGGCCAGCTCCGCCATCTCCACGGTTTCCTTGTCCGCCAACGGATGCGTCTCGGAAACGGCCACGATCAGCCGTTCGCGGCCCAGCGGGTGCACGGTCAGCCCGGCGGCTTCGCCGACCTCGCGCGCGATGCCGACGTCGAGCTGGCCGTCGCCGAGCGCGGCGATTTGGGCGTCGGTGGTCGATTCGGTCAGTTCGAACCGGACATCCGGCCATTGCCGGCGCATCTCCAGTACCGTGGCGGGCACGATTTCGAGGGCGGCCGAGCTGACGAACCCGATCCGCAGCAGCCCGAGTTCGCCGCGCGCGGCGTGCGCGACCGCGGTGAGGGCGTGCTGGCTGTCCGCGAGCACGCGGCGGCCCTCGGTCAGCAGCACCCGGCCCGGTTCGGTCAGCTCGACACTGCGGGTGGTCCGCAGGAGCAGCCGCACGGACAGCTCTTTCTCCAGCTTCGCGATCTGCTGGCTGGGCGAGGTGCAGCCGTTCGGCCGCGCGGCGGAAACTGCGTTCCTCGGCGACCGCGACGAAGTAGCGAAGCTGGCGGAGTTCCACGCCGGTGATAATGGTTCCTTATCAGTGCGTAGGCAATAGATACTTCACTCTGTGTTCCGCGCGACTTAGCGTCAAGGACGACAAGCACCGTCGCGAACGTCGAGGAGCACCCGTGGATCACGCATTGTCGTTGCAGCACTTCGTAGCGGGACGGTGGGTTCCCGGCGACGGACCGGTCGCGCAGAGTGCCGACCCGGCGGATCCCGCGCAGATCGTGGCCGAGTACCGGACGGCCGGTCCGGAATTGCTCGACGAGGCGGTGCGCGCGGCGGTGGCGGCGCAGCCGGAGTGGGACCGTCAGGGCACCATCGCGCGCGGCCTCGTGCTGCGGCGGGCCGCTGAACTGCTCGCCCAGCGCGCCGAATCGGTGGCTGCGTTGATGACCCGCGAGCAGGGCAAGACGCTCGCGGAGTCGCGGGGCGAGGTGGCCGCCTCGGTCGAGACGCTGCACTATCACGCCGGCCGGGCGCGCAGTGCCGACGGCGTGCTCTACCCCTCCGGCCACCCGGACGAGGTCGTGCGCACCGTGCGCCGTCCGCTCGGCGTCGTCGGCGTGATCACGCCGTGGAACTTCCCGGTGCAGATCCCGGCGTGGAAGCTCGCGCCCGCACTGCTGTGGGGCAACTCCGTGGTGTGGAAACCGGCCAGCGACACCGTCGCGCTGGCGGTGGCGTTCGCCGAGATCTTCGTCGAGGCGGGGGTCCCGGCCGGCGTGCTCAACCTGCTGCTCGCGCCCGGTTCGCTCGGTGCGGCGCTGGTGGAACGGCCGGAGCTGTCCGGCGTCACCTTCACCGGGTCGGTGCCGGTCGGCCGCGCGATCCAGGCGGCGGTCGTGCCGCGCGGGGCGAAGGTGCAGCTGGAACTCGGCGGGCACAGCGCGGCGATCGTCCTGCCCGACGCCGACCCGGCCGCGGCCGCGGCGGCGCTGGTCACCGCGTCGATGAGCGGGACCGGGCAGAAGTGCACGGCGGCCCGCCGGATCATCGCGGTCGGCGACGCCTGCGACCGGCTGATCGCTGAGCTGTCCGCCCGGGTCAAGGGCCTCGTGGTCGGGCCGGGGACGACGCCGGGCGTCGAGATCGGGCCGCTGGTGTCCGCTCGCGCGGCGGAAGAGGTCGAGGGCGCGATCCAGCAGGCGGTCGACGAGGGCGCGACGGTGCTCGCCCGCGCGGATTGCCCGCAGGGCGGTGCCTTCGTCGCGCCGACGCTGCTGGCCGGGACGCCCGAGCTGGCGATCAGCCAGGAGGAAGTGTTCGGCCCGGTCGCCACCGTGCTGCGCGCTGCCGATCTGGACGAGGCGATCCGGCTCGCGAACGGCACCCGGTTCGGGCTCACCGCGGCGGTGTTCACCGACGACGAGCGCGCCGTGCGGCGGTGCCTGCGCGACCTGGACGCGGGCATCGTGAAGGTCAACGCGCCGAACACCGGGTCCGAGGTGCACGCTCCGTTCGGCGGGCTCAAGGACTCCTCGTTCCCCGCGCCCCGAGAGCAGAACGGCGAATCCGCTGCGGAGTTCTTCACCTGGACCAAAACCGCGTACCTGCGGACGTCCGCACCCCGGGAAGAATCGTGACCCGGCCGGCGGACACCGCGCTCGCTCCGGCGGAACTGGGCGCTGCCCGCTACACCCGGCACAGCTTCGCGCGTTCGTTCCTCCGGCAGGCGGCTCGGGAGCGCTGGACGGTGTCGAGCGTGCGCTGGGAGTTCGACGACGCCGGGCACGGCGAGGCGGTCTACCGGATCGATGCCGACGGAACCCTGTTGCACTTCGCGGTGTTTTCCACGGTGCTGCAGGAAAACGAGCGCACTGACCGAGTGATCGCGAAGCGCTGGGATGTCACCGCTGCCTTGGTGGAAGGTCCAGTTCCGGACTCTCGGATGGCAGAGCTGCGCCGTGAAGTGCCCCGGCAGGAGGCTGGCCGGGCGGACGCCGCGACGCTGGTGTGGACCCGGGCCAACCGCAGCGAGCGGTTCTTCGACTACGTGGTATCTCAACTCGCGGCTGGTGAACAGCCAGACTGCGCCACAATGGGCGACGCCTGCTACATCCTGCGCAGCACAGCCTTCTACAGCAACGGAAAGTTCGGCCTCGCCGACTTCGACCGGCTTGCCGAGATCCCGCCGTTGCAGGTGCCGTATCGCGCGCAGATGCTGGCCGCGTGGCTCCTGCGCGAGTTCAGCTACGACCTGGCCGAGCACTGCGCCGCGCGGCGAAACCCCGCCGCGGCGAAGCTTTCCGGTGAATGGCGGCGATTCCTCGGGCTGGGAAACGCGACCGGGCTCGGCATGGTCCCGTTCGTGGTGAACCATCCGCACATCCTCGACGCCTGGTGCTCGGCACGGGAACTGCCGCTGGCCCGAGCCCTCGACGCCGAGGCGGACCCCGGTACGGTCCGGCGCGCGGGCGAACTGCTCGACCGCGCCCGCCGGTACTTCCTCGAACGCGACACCCTGACAACCGCGCCCTACCTGACCGGCCCCGAACTGGCCGGGCGGCTCGACGGAATCGCTTGTCTCTTGGCCGAATTCCCGGACGGCGGTTTCCGGTGGCGGGACCTCGACGACCGGGCCGCGCAGTTCGGAGCCGAGGCACAGGCCGTGCTGCACACCGTCCTGGTCGAGCTGGACGACTCGCTCGACTCGGAGATCGAGGACCTGCTGACCTGCGACCAGCGTCGGCGAGTCGAGATCGGCCAAACCTGCGGGCAGCTGCGCGAGGTGCTGGCCGACCGGTACGACTGGACCCGCGAGTTCGACTTCACCGATCCCAGCGAACAGGCGAGGTTCTGGTTCTCGGCGGAGGACAACGAAGAACCGCGCCGCGGCAAACGCGGACAGGACCCCGGCGAGTCGATGGAGCACCCGATCGACATCGCCCGCGCCGTGCACGCCCTCCGGCACGATTTGGCAGCGGCTGACGCGGGACGTTCGGTGGCCGAGTTCCTGCTGGAATTCCCGTGGCATCGCGGGATCGTCGCGCGCGTGCAGTCCGTCGCCGGGCTCCGTTACGGCGAGGTCCGGGCGAACCTGCTCGCCGACGATTTCCTGCCGCTGCACCTGCAGCGGTTCCAGCTCGCCCTCTACGGCATGGAGAACTACAGCCCGCAGTCGACCGACTGGTTGCGCGTCACGCTGTTCTCGGGCGCGCCCCGGGCGCGCGACGTCGAGTCCGGAGTGGACGACGACTGGCTGTTCACCCGCAAGCCCGGAAAGGAGTCCTGAGTGGACGCCCTGGAGCACGGCGACCTCACTGTCGTCGACGGACTGCAGATCAACAACTGGGACCGCAAAGTACTGGAGGAACTGAAAGCGGGCGGCGTCACCGGCGTCAACGCGACGTGCGCGGTCTGGGAAGGCACGCCGGAAACGCTGCGCGCGGTGGCGGACTGGTACGAACTCGCGCGGGACAACGCGGATCTGGTCGTCCTCGCCGAAAGCGCCGACGACATCCGGCAGGCGAAGCGCGACGGCAGGCTCGCCGTGCTGCTCGGCTTCCAGAACACCTCGCCGTTCGGCGACGACTACCGGATGGTCGAGGTGTTCCACCGGCTCGGCGTCCGCGTCGCGCAGCTGACCTACAACATCCAGAACCTCGTCGGCGGCGCCTGCTACGACGAGCACGATTCCGGGCTCACCGCCTACGGCCGGTTCGTCGTCGCGGAAATGAACCGCGTCGGGATGCTGGTCGACCTGTCGCACGTCGGGAACCGGACCAGCCGCGACGCGATCGACGCCTCGGCCGGGCCGGTCGCGATCACGCACGCGAACCCGCTGTCGTTCGCGGATTCGCCGCGCAACAAGCCGGACGACGTCATCGACGCCCTCGCCGCGCGCGGCGGAGTGCTCGGCTGCTGCCTGTACCCCAACGTGATCGGCGGCGAGAAGACAACCCGGCGGCAGTTCTGCGAGATGGTCGCGGGACTGGTCGAGCGGATCGGGCCGGACCACGTCGCGCTCGGCAGCGACTGCACGCGGAACTGGTCGCAGGACTACGTCGCGTGGCTGCGCAACGGCCGGTGGCGGCCCGCGTCCGCGGCGCCGGTGGAACCGCAGTGGCCGGTGTGGCCGAACTGGTTCGGCGGACCGGCCGATTTCCCCGTTCTCACCGAGGGACTGCTGGAAGCAGGGCTGCCGGAGACCGTGGTGGCGCAGGTGCTCGGCGGCAACTGGCTCCGGTTGTTCGACACGGTGTTCGCCGGAGCGGGGCAATGACCGCGGCGAGGGCCGAGCGCGTTTCGGCCGCCGAAACCGTGCGTACCCGGGTGTCCGTGCGCGAGATCCACGAGGTTGCCCTGCGCGCGCTGCGGGCTTCGGGGCTCAGCAGCGGCGAGTCGGAGTACCTGGCCGAGGTCATCGCGTCCGCCGAGATCCACGAGGGAATCGGTCTCGACGCCTTGGCCACCGAGACGGCGCGGGTTCCCGCCGGGCGAGTCGGTCTGCGGCTGGAGCATTGCGACGGTTACGCCGTAGCACACGATCCGGCTTCTCGCGGACCGTTGCAGGCGTTCGTACCGGCATGTGAAACGGCTGCGGTCGTGGGCACGCTGGTGGTGCCCGGGCTCGCCAGAACTCCGGTGCTGGACTGGGCGGCGCTGGATATCGCCGAACGGGCTGGCCGGGCACTGTCCCTTTCGGACGGTGGAGACCGCGCTGTGGTGACTCCGGACGGCGACCTGCTCCGGCTTCCCGCCGAAGCTGAGCCGCGTCCGCCGGTGGCGGGCCTGGTGATCCGCCCGCTGTCCGAGGTGCCTGCCGGTCAGGCGATTTCCACTGCGGCAGAACGAAAAGCCCGGCATCGCGAAGCGGTTGCCGAGGGAGTAGCGGCAGAAAATTCACTGTGGACTCTCGCGTACTCGATCTCGCGCGGGTTCCTGATTCCGGACCACCGGGAGGGCCGATGACCTCGCGCGAGCTGGTAGCTCATCCGCACGGGCCTCGTCCCTACGCCGGGGCCGCCGTCTTCGGCGGAGTGATCTGGGCGTGCGGGCAGGTGCCGGCACGGCGGGACGGCAGCGTCCCGGAAGAAATCGACGAGCAGGTGCGGGTCGCCCTCGACAACCTCGAGGACACCTTGCGGGCCGCGGGAGGGAACCTGCGCACGCTGCTCAAACTGACGGTGTACCTCGCCGATCTCGGCGAGTTCGACGCCTACCACCAGGCTTACCTCGACCGTTTCGCCGGCATCGACCTGCCGCCGCGGACCACGGTCCAGGTCGCCGGATTCCGGGGGACCAAACGCATCGAGATCGACGCCGTGGCGGCGGTCGGCAGCGAGGAGACCAATCGACATGAAGACTGACCGCGCACCGGACAACGCTGTTCGGGCGACCCTGGATTCGGCCCGCCTCAACGGGTTTCACCGCAAGCTCGCGCTGTACTCCTCCGGCGGCCCGTTCCTGGACGGCTACATCCTCAGCATCATCGGGATCGCGCTGGTCCAGATCGGCCCGCAGTGGCAGATGGATTCGCTGTGGTCCGGCCTGATCGGCGCATCCGCACTGGTCGGCGTGTTCATCGGGGGAGCGGTGTTCGGGCCGCTCACCGACCGCATCGGCCGAAAATTGATGTACACGATCGACCTGATCGCGATCATCGTGTGCTCGGTGCTGCAGTTCTTCGTGGCCGACGCCGCCCAGCTTTTCGTGCTGCGGCTGCTGATCGGCATCGCGGTCGGCGCGGACTATCCGATCGCCACCGCGCTGGTCACCGAGTTCGCGCCGAAGGCGTGGCGGGCGCGGCTGGTCGGCGGGCTGAACGCGATGTGGTTCGTCGGCGCGACGGTCGCCGCGTTCGTCGGGTTCTTCCTGCTGAACGTGCCCGAGGGCTGGAAGTGGATGCTGCTGTCGTCGGCGGTGCCCGCGCTGCTGATCGTCATCGCCCGCACCAGCATCCCGGAATCGCCGCGCTGGCTGCACAGCAAGGGCCGCGACACCGAAGCGCTGGAGGTGTTGCGCGCGACGATCGGAGAGCACGCGACGCTGGACGATCTTCCGGAGGCTGAGACCAAAACCCCGATGTCCGCGTTGTGGCGCGGCGGATACCTCAAACGGGTCGTGTTCATCTCGATCTTCTGGACCTGCACGGTGGTCCCGCTGTTCGCGATCTACGCGTTCGGCCCGCAGATCCTCGAACTGTTCAACCTCGGCGGCGGCAATCTGTCGCACCTCGGCTACGGCCTGATCAATTTCTTCTTCTTCGCCGGGAACGTCGCCGCGCTGCTGCTGGTGGACCGGCTCGGCCGTCGTCCGGTCTTGATCTGGGGCTTCGCGATTTCGGCCGCCGGATTGTTCTACCTTGGCTTGCAACCGGGTGCCGCGCTGTGGCTGATCGCGCTCGCCTTCGCGGTGTACGCGGTCTTCAACGGCGGACCGTCCATTCTGGAATGGATCTATCCGAACGAACTGTTCCCGACCGAGGTCCGCGCGTCGGCGGTGGGGCTGTGCACCGGGATCAGCCGGATCGGCGCGGCGGTCGGCACGTTCGCGACGCCGTGGTCGCTCGCCAATCTCGGGCTGTCGGCCACGATGTACATCGCCGCCGGGATCGCCGCGCTGGGCGCGCTCGTGAGCGCTTTCATGGCCCCGGAGACCAAGAACGTCGATCTGCACGTGGCTTCTTCGCTCAGCTGAGCGGGAAACCGGGCCCGGCGCGGGGGAGGCGCGCCGGGCCCGGCGGGCTCAGTTCTTGTTCGTGCCCGGGGTGAGCACCTTGTCGATGACGAAGACGGTCGCGTTCTTGGTCGGGATGTTCCCGCACAGGATCTTCGCGCCGTTCACGGTCATGTTCTCGCCCGAGCCCTCGATCTTCAGCGGGCCGCCCGCCGTGTTCAGCGAGGTGACGGTGCCGGCCTGTTCGAGGCCCTTGGCGTCGTAGCGCTTGCCGGCGACGTGGTACTGCAGGATCGGCGCGAGCTGGTTCGGGTTGGCCGCCAGTTCCTTGAACTTCGCGTCGCCGAGCGCGTTGAACGCCGGGTCGGCCGGGGCGAAGACGGTGATGGCCTGCTGGCTGTTGAGCGTGTCGACCAGGTTGGTGGCCTTGACCGCCGCGACCAGCTTCGTGAGCAGCGGGTTCGTCGAGGCGGCGGACGCGACCGGCTGCGGGCCCATCGAGTCGAGCGAACCCGGCGCGCTGCCCTGCGGGAGCTGGGAACAGGCGGGTCCGAAGACCTGGTCGTTGGTCGTGACGCCGGAACCGCTGCCGGACATCGGCGCCGACGACGGCGCCGGGGACGGCATCGCCGACGGGCTGCTGCCGCTGGAGGCGTTGTTGTCGGTGCTGGTGCCGCACGCGGTGAGGGCGAGGGCGGCAGCGGCGCCGATACCGGCGAGGCGAAGGGTCTTCACGGGAATTCTCCGTTCACAGTGGACTTTTCATCAGGGATTCGAAGCTGGTGCGGAAGCGGATTGGTCAGGAAGCGATAAAAGTCGAGGAATGCCATCCGGTCGCCCCGTCGGGCACCGTGCCGGCGCGGGCTTCGGTCTGGGTGTAGCCGGATTTGTCGGTCGCGCGCACGAAAACCTGGTGCGTGCCGGGTTTCACCGAAATCTGGGTCCACCACATCCGCCAGGTGTTCGGATTCACCTCGGCGGACAACGTCGCGGGCTGCCAGGTTCCGCTGTCCACTTTGATCTCGACCTTGGCGATCCCGGTGTGCTGCGCCCAGGCGACTCCGGCGATCCGCACCGCCCCGGACGGAACGTTCTCGAAGCCCTTGGGCGTGTCGATCCGCGATTCGGTCTTGATCGGAGCCTGCTCGCCCCAGCCGCGGCGGAGCCAGTACGCCTGTTTGGCTTTCCAAGTGGTGACCTCGATGTCCACCACCCATTTGACCGCCGAGACATATCCGTAGAGCCCGGGAGTGACCAGCCGTGCGGGAAAACCGTGCTCCAGCGGCAGCGGTTCCCGGTTCATCCCGATCGCCAGCATCGCGCCGCGCGAACGGTCCAGCGCGGCGGCGACCGGGGTTCCGGACGTCCAACCGTCCACACTGGAACAGAACAGCTGCTCCGCGCCCGGCCGTACTCCGGCTTCGGCCAGCAGATCGGCGAGATCGACGCCGATGAAGTTCGAAGTGGACACATAGTCGCCACCGACCTCATTGGACACACAGGTCATCGTGACGGTGCGCTCGACCAGCGGCCGGTCGCGGAGATCGCGATAGCGGTAGCGGACTTCCCGCTCGACCATCCCGTGGATCCGCAGGCTCCAGTCCTCGGCGCGAACCTGCGGAACCGACAACGCGGTGTCGACGCGGTAGAAGTTCCGGTTCGGCGTGAGGAACGCCGGCGTCCCGAGCTTGGCGAAGTCCGCGTCGGCCGGAATCGGCGGGGCCGAAACCGCGGGCACCAGCGGCCCGATCGCGGCGCGGGAAGCGGTCGCGTCGCGGGTTCCGCTGATCGCCTGCCCGGCGCCGCCGAGAACCCCGGCCCCGACGACGGTGCCGACACTGCCGAGCAGGAATGACCGTCGCGAGGAATCCGTCGTTTGCTGTCGTGTCGCGATCCGGTGCAGCAGAAGGAAGACCGCCACCCCCACGAGCAAACTGGCGAGCGGAGCCAGCAGGGCGACGGCGGTCAGATCCGGCCGCGCGGCCACGGCGACGCCGCCGACCAGTCCGAACGCGACAATGATCGCAGCTCCCGGCCACGGCGACCGCCGGGACAACAGCCCGGCCGCCGCGGACACGACCAGCAGCACCGCCGCCATCCCGCCGAGCAGGACAGCTTTGTCGTAGGTGCCGAAGGTCCGCACCGCGAAGTCCTTCACCGGCAGCGGCGTCAGGTCGATGGCCCCGTTCCCGACCGCGAGGTACGGCGAAGCGTTGACGTTGCCGAACGACGCGGCCAGATGCCCGGCGGCCAGCGCCGCGAGCAAAGCGAGCACGCCGCACAGCGCTGCCGGAAGGAACCGCAGACGGAAGGTCATGCCAGGCATTCGCGGCCGGAGGGCTGGCGGATGGGTCGGCGTTCGTCACTCGTCCGGGTTAGCGCCGGGAGAAGGCGGGAACACCTTTTCCGTCGCATTTGCGCGATCTCGTGCGCACGCGGCCGTCCGGTCGGCTAAGTTCCTCCGACGACTCCGAATGGAGCAGTGATCCGGGAGAATGGGGACACCGATGCGGCGAACGTTGCTCACTGCGGTCTGCCTGGGGATGCTCGCCGCCACGGCCGCGTGCGGAGGCGGGTCCCTCCCGACCGGCCTGCCCGGCGAAAAGCCCGGCGAGCAGCCGCCCGCCGCGTCCGCCGAGCCCGAGGCGGTGACCGCCGACCCGCCGCTGGCGTTCGACACCGGCAAGGGCGTCACGCTGCCCAGCACCGCGCTGCAAGCCAATCTGGGCGGCTCCGTGACGTCCAAGTTCATGACGCTGCGCGACCGCACCGGCTACATCATCGCCCCCGAATCGCTCAGCGCGGTCGACGTGCTCACCGGCAAGGAGAAGTGGAACACCAGGATCGAAGGCCCGGCCGCCGACCCGAACGCGCACAAGGGCCCGTTCGTCGAGCAGAGCGGACCGCGTCCGCCGGTCGTGACCGACAAACTCGCCGTCGGAGCCGTCCCGCTGCGGATGCCCGAGCAGGGCACGACGCCGGGCTATCTCGCGCTCGCTGTCATCGCGGTGAACCCGGAAACCGGGGCCAAGGCCTGGCAGACGAACACCAAGATCGCGGACGACCAGTACGGGATCAGCGGCAGCCGTTCCGTCACGCAGGTCGTCGCGGCCACCGGCAAGGCGGTCGTCGCCACCTACTCGCAGTCGGACGGCCCCATCACCGTCGCTCTGGACCCGGCGACCGGGAAACAGCTGTGGGAGCGCAAGGACTACGTCGCGGGCAGCCTGAACGGCGACGTCGTGGTCGGCGTCGCGTCGAAGGTGGTCCCGGACTCGTCCCAGGTCCAGGCGGTCGCCCTCGACGTCGCCACCGGACAGCAGAAGTGGGTCGCCGTCGCCCAGTCGAGCGCGGTCGAGATCCTGCCCGCCGACCCCGCGATGGTGGTGCTGAAGGCGAACGAATACAGCACCGGTCACGCCTTCCTGAAGTTCCTCGACCCGGTGACGGGCGCGGAGAAGTTCTCCGTGGAAGGCACCCGGAACCTGGGTCCCGACTCGTACGGCGACTGCCTGTACGACGAGCAGTCGGTGCTCGCCTGCACCGACTCCGGCGTGCTGACCGCCTACGACTCCAAGGCCGGGACCAAGCTGTGGAGCCTGCCGGACCAGGCCGCGAACCGCGTCGCGCCGGGCGGCCTGACCGTCGCCTGGCACGGCGCGCTGTACGGCTACACCAACGGAAAGCAGCCGATCGTCCTCGACGCCAAAACCGGCAAGGACCTGTCCACCAGCGTGGGCTTCGTGCCGGACTGGGTCAGCAAGTACGCCGCGGCCGGTGTCGACAAGGACGGCTCGCCCAAGGCGTACCCGGTCAAGAAGTAGGTCGCTCTTGCTGCGGCGCGCCGTCCTTCGCGAGGATTTGCTCGCGGAGGATGTCCGCGTGCCCGCAGTGCTGCGCCAGTTCGCGCAGAACGTGCAGGTAGACGAACCGCAGTGGCAGCGGGCCGCGCCGGTTGCCGGGCAGGATGTCGGTCAGTTCGAGCGCCGCGGTGGCCCGGCGCGCGTCTTCGCACGCCTCGCGGTGCGCCCGCTGGACGGATTCGATGGTGTCGTCGTCGGTCAGAACGAACGATTCGTCCGGCGTCTCCGGGATCCCGATCTCGGCGCGCGAACGGCCGGTGACGGCTTCGTCGAACCAGACCTTCTCCACGACTGTGGCGTGTTTGACGAGGCCGAGCAGGGTGGTCTTCGACGGCACGAGCGACCGGCGGGCCTGCTCCTCGGTGAGCCCGTCGAGGCAATGCCGGAGGGCTTCGCGGTGCTCGTCGATGAACGAGCCGAACTGGTCTTTGGCGGGACTGTCGATCACTGATTCCATGGACACCGGTCCAGCTTGCCGGATCTTCGGAGCCAGGTGAAGGAGAAGGATGCCGTCGCTCGCCCTTTACTACCCGTGGACGCACGTCCAGGACGACAACTGGCTCAAACTGGCCCTGCTGACCTGGGACCATCTCGCCCGGATGCGTCCGCCGGCCGCACCGGACCGTGACGGGGAACTCGTCCGCCGGCTCCGCGCCGAGACCGATTTCCTGGTGGAGACCGCGCCGGGCCCCGCCGTGCTCGACGCCGTCGCCGAGTCGTTCGGCGAGATCTTCGACGCCGATCCCGATTCCCTGCTCGAACGGTACGGACTGGACTTTCCGAAGGAGGTCCTGCTGCGCGACGGCTCGCTGCGGCAGCCGGAATGGCGCGGCTACGCGCCGCCGATCACACAGCACGCGGCGATATGGGTGCCCCCGGCCAAAACGCTGACCGCGGTCCCGGTCGGCGGTCCGGGCGCGAAAATGACCGCCGGTCTCGGGGACTCGCTCGTCGGCATCGGCCTCGCGGTGCCGATGGACGGACCGTGGGTCGCGCTCAAGCCGAAGCTGGCCTCGATCTATCTCGCGGTGCTGGCCGACACGATGAGCCAGCGGGAAGGGCTGTCCCCGGTCACCGACGACCCGCGCATGCACCACGCGACCGGTGCGCTGGACCGGTTGGTGTCGCTGGTGTTCGACGATCAGGTTTCGGTGCCGGCGGTGGAAAACGTCTCCAGCGCCTACCTGCAGCTAGCGCTGGAGACGGTGCTCGAACCGTCCCATGTGGACCGGGTGCCCGCGGAAAAGCTGATCGGTTTCCGGGAAAAGCACCGGGCCGAACTCGCCGCGTTCCAGGCGCACGTGGCGAGCCTCGGCCCGGAACTGCGGGCCGCCGCCGAGGCGGAGAACCTGGAACTGGCGGCGGCGCATTTGCGGGCGCGGTACGAAACCCAGACCCGGCCGCAGCTGGACGAACTACGCAAGGCGCTGCGCGGAATCGGCGTCGAGGCGTCTGCGGGCACGCTGGTGCAGAAGATCGACCTCAACGCGGCGGCGGGCACGGTTCTCGGCAGTGTCGCCGCGGCGGGCGGGCAGCTGGCGGTGGCGGGAGCGGCGGTCGCGGTGACACTCGTGCCTTATCTGGCCGGGAAGGCGAAGGCGCGGCGGCAGCAGGTGGCGAAGTCGCCGGTAGCGTATTTGCTTGCCGCGGAACGGAAACTCACCGGCCGCGCGCTCCTGCAGCGCGGCCGCTAGGGGCACCGCACTGTCGGCGGCGCTGAGCCGGGTCACTGCACTGAAATTCTCTTGCGGCCGTGCCGATCGGCCCCGGAACGGTGCCGTAAGGAGCGGTTCAGCGCGGCGCGGACCGGGTTTTCCCGGCGTTGAGCCGGGCCAGCGCGGTTTCCACCGAGTTGACCTCGGCGAACCGGCCCTGCGCGCGGAACAGATCGAGCGCGAGCTGCCAAACGGTCTGAGCCTTGCCGTCCTCGCCCATCTCGCGGTGAGTGTGGCCGAGGTGTTCGAGGGTGTCGGCTTCCAGATAGGCGTTGCCGGCTTCGCGGTACAGCGTGAGCGCCTCACGGTAGTGCTTCACCGCGTCGGCGTGCCTGCCGGTGTGGTGGTCGATGTGGGCGAGGCTGTCGAGCACGTCGGCGACCGCCGGATGGTTCTCCTTCCGGTACAGCTCCAGTGCCCGTTCGCAGTGGGGCCGGGCCTCGTCGTGCCGCCCGAGCAAGGTCAGATGCCAGCCGACGCCGTTGCGCGCCTGCGCTTCCCAGACCGGATTGCCGAGCGGCAGGAACAGGTCGAGCGACCGCTCGGCGTGCCGGAGCGCGGCGCTCTGGTCGCCGCGCAGTCCCCAGGCCTGCGCCAGATCGTGTTCGATGATCGCCCGGACGCGCACATCGCCCCGGTCGGCCAGTTCCAGGGCCTTGGCGAGGTGTTCGAGCGCGTCTTCGTGCCGGGCGTTGCGTGCACTGACGAGGCCGTAGCGCCGATGGGCGAGGACGCGGGTTTCCGGTTCGCCGAGGGTGTCGGCGGCTGCGACCGCGGCGGTCCAGACTGCCAGGTCTTCGGGGAGGAATCCGCGCCGGTAGTGGTAGGCGGTCAATGCCCAGGCGATGTGCCATACGGGACGGTGCCAGTTTTGCGCGGCGGCGGTCCGCTGGGTGTCGAGGAGACAGTCGTGGTCGGCGTCGAACCAGCTGAGGGCTTCGTCCGCGTCCGAAAGTTCGTGCGGATAGGGATGGTCGTGTCCGGTGTCGATGCCCTGCGGGAGAACGCCGTGCGGATGCAGGACCCGGTTTCCGGCCAGCGCGGTGCCGGTGTAGTAGCCGGTCACGCGAAGCAGCGCCGCGTGCCGGGTCTCGGCGGGAAGGCCGGTGTGGGTTTTCGCGAAAAGGCGGACCAGGTCGTGCATCCGGTAGCGGCCGGGCGCGTCCTGCTCCACCAGCGAAACCCGTTCCAGCGCACGGAGAATCGCCGCGATGGCGTCCGGGGAGCGCCCGGTGAGGTTGGCGGCCGCGCGGACGCTGATGTCCGGTCCGGGCGCGAGACCGAGCAGTTCGAACACCTCGGCGTGCTGGGTCGGGAGCGCACGCAGGGACCACGACAGCACCGCGGCGACACTGGCGTCGCCGTCGTCGAGTGCGCTCACGTCGGTGAGCTCGGCGGCCAGTGCGGCCAACGGGAAGTCCGGGTGTTCGGCGGCGCGGGCGGCGAGAATCCCGAGCGCCAGTGGAGAACCGGCGCAGCGCGTGACGAGCTGCTCGGCGGCGTCCGGGTCGGCGTCGAGGCAGTCTGGGCCGAGCCGGGCGATCAGGACGCTTCGGGCGTGCGACGCGGGCAACGGCCGGACCGCGAGCGGCGTGGCGCCGTGCGTGGTTGTCAGGCTGGTCATGCGGTTGCGGCTGGTGACGACGACGGCGCAACCCGGATCACCCGGCAGCAGCGGCGTGATCTGACTGGAGTCGCGGGCGTTGTCGAGAACGACGAGGACGCGCTTCCCGGCGAGCAAGGTGCGGTAGAGCGCGGTCTGCGCGTCGGGTTCGGCAGGGATGGCGTTGCCGGTGACGCCGAGCGCGTGCAGAAAACCCCGTAGCGCGACGTCGGGTGCGGTCGGGTCTCCGTCCGGGCTGAAGCCGCGCAGGTCGACGTAAAGCCGGCCGTCCGGGAACACGTTCGGCTGCCGGTGGGCCCAGTGCAGAGCGAGGGCGGTCTTGCCCATTCCTCCGCCGCCGTGCAGAACGGTGATCGGGACGGTGGCGTGCTGTCCGGCGAGAGTGTCGAGCTGACGGAGTTCGTCGTCGCGGCCCGTGAACCGAGGCGGCGGGGACGGGAGCTGCTGGGGGACCGGCGCGGCCCACGCCCGCTTCGGGGCGGGCGCGGGAGTTTGGGCGGCGAGAATGTCCTTGTGCACCGCGCGAAGATGCGGCGAAGGGTCGGCGCCGAGTTCGTCGAGGAGCGTCGTGCGGGTGCGCTGATAGCGGGCGAGGGCCTCGTCGGTGCGACCGCTGTGGTGCAGGGCGCGCATCAAGGCAGCGGCGATGCGTTCGTCCAGCGGGTGTTCGTCCGCGCGCCGGGCCAGAAGACCGAGGACGTCGCCGTGGCGGCCGCAGCGCAGCTGCCGGTCCGCGTAGTCGAGTTCGGTGGCAGTCCGCTGGCGGGCGAGGGAGTGGCGGACGAGATCGGCCCACTCCGAATCGAGCCCGAGCAAGGCGTCGCCCTGCCAGGTGTCCAGGGCACGCTGGTAAAGCGCCGCGGCCTCGCCGTCGTCGGCGGTGGCGCGGGCCTCGCCGACGAGGCGGATGAACTGGTGCAGGTCGAGCGCGTCCGGATCCGGCAACGGGAGGGCGTATCCGCCGGACCGGCGCTCGATGCCCCCGCCGTGCGGCTGCAGGACCCGGCGGAGGCGGGCGATGTAGGTCTGCAGAGCGTTCGCGACGCGGGACGGCGGATGCTCGCCCCACACTCGGTTCACGAGCTGGTCGGCCGGGACGGCCCGGCCGGCGTCGAGCAGCAGCGCGGCCAGCACCAGCCGCTGCCGCGCGTGCCCGACGGCCAGCACCTCGCCGTCCGCGATCGCGCCGACCTCGCCCAGCACCCGGAACCCCAGCGCCATTCTTTCCGCCTCCCCGGTCCACCACCGAAAGAGGCTAGAGCATTGCCGAGCGGGCATGAATCGGAAACAAGCCGGAACGCGCGATGGCACCGGGGTTCAGCGCCGCGCCGCCGATCGCCGGTCCACTCGAGACACGCTGCGGGCGCGTCACTTCGAGCCCGCCGCCTCCAGCCGCGCGGTGATCGGTTCGAGTTCGGTGATCAGCTCGTCGAGTTCGGCGGCCGACAGACCTTCATACGGCGCCTCGGCGAGTTCGTCGGTCAAGGCTTCGATGCGCTGTTTGACCTCGCGGCCGGCGTCGGTGAACCGGCCCTCGGCGTCGACGATTCCTCGTTCGCGCAAGCCGTTCATGACCTCGGCCAGCCGCTTCTTCGGCAGGTGGTGCACGCGCCCGAACGACTCCGGCGGATGGATCCCCATGTCCAGCGCGGACAGGATGTGCGCCTCCGCGCCGCCGATGCGCGCGCCGACCAGCGCGGCGATGTGCCCGTCCCCTCGGTGCTCGCGCAGCGTGGTCGCGAAATGCCACAGCCGGGCGACCGGGTCGCCCGGCGCCGGAAGGGCGCGCATCCCGGCGAACATCATCCGGCCCTCGACGGGTGCGCTCGTCGCGGCTTTGGCGGTCAGGTCGGCTGCCCGCGCCAATCCCGGCGAACCGGCCATTTCCTCGCCGAGGATCCGGCGCAGCGAGGCCGCGCTGCCTCGTTCCCGCGCGGCGACGGACGCCTCGGGCGGGATCGTCTCCCACGCGCTGGGGATGTGCCGCGCGGCCTCCCCGTCGGCGAAGTTGTAGAAAGCCGCGTGCACGACCTCCGCGGGCACCCGCCCCAGCGGTGCGGCGCGGCTGGCGAAATAACCGTCCCAGTAGGTGCGGTGACCGAGTGCGGCCAGTTCCTCGTTGCACTCGTCAGCGAAGAAAGTGACGAGGCAGATCGGCTCCAGGAGCCCGTGCATGCGCCGGGCGATGCGGGTCATCGCTGCATCATGCCAGCGGAAACGGGCGTAAGGAGGACATCGGCGAATTGTTCTCCGAGATCGACCGTCGCGACTGCTCCGCCGGGTCCGTCCGTGTGCGGGTCGCGAAGGACGACTTCGGCTCGGTACCGGCCGCGCCGGGTCATCACGTTGAGCGCCCGGGTCGGCTGATCGAGGGCGACAGTCACCGTGTCCTCGCCGGCGAAGCGGAGCTGCCCGCCGCGTTCGAGGTCCGTGGTTGTTCCGTTGACGGTCAGCCGGAGCGGTCCCAGCGCGGTGAAAAGCCGGTCGATTCCGGGGAAAGCCGAGAACGGCGCGTCTTCGAGAAGATCCGCGACGCTGATCCGCCACTGCGTTTCGCCCGAGCGATCGGTGCCGACGGCCAATTCCCGGGTGGTGCCTGCTCCGTTGCGCCAGGGGACCGGGGTGACTTCGGACGGGTTCAGCATCAGTGCATCTCACTCGGTTTCGCTGACAGACGCAAACCTGGCCGCTCGCGCGTCCGCACTGTCTCCCCAGTCCTCCAGGCGTTAAACGAGTTCACTGCGGCAAAAGCGTGCGGACCGCGTCGGGGAAACCGGTCACACCGTCCGGGCCGGACAGTGCCAGATGGAAGAGAAACCCAGGCAGGAGCGACAGAATCGCTTGCGCGAGGGCCTCCGCCGGTGCTCCGGTCCAGGTCCCGGCCTGCTGCCGTTCGCGGACGAAACCGGCCATTCCGGTGCTCATCTCGGCCGTCGCGGCGGTGAGGCGTTCGGCGAGTTCCGGGTTGCGCTGGGCTTCCGACCAGACCAGCACCGCCATGTCCGCCAGCCGCCGATCGCGGTGCAGGCCGGTCACGGCCTCCAGCAGTTCCGCCATCACCTCGCCGACGCCGTTCCCGCCGGTGTCGCGGGCGAGCGCGGTGCGCAAGACCTCGGAGACGTCGTCGAGGTTCTGCGCGGCGACGGCGACGATCATGTCCTCTTTTTTGGGGAAGTACCGATAGACCGCGCCCGCGGACTTGCCCGCCTCGGCGAAGACGTCCTGCATCGACGTGCGGTGGAAGCCGTTGCGGAGGAAGCAGCGGCGCGCGGCTGCCAGGATTTCTCCCCGCTGGTCGTCCTTGTACTGCTGGCTCACCCTCGGCAACGCCCGCTCCCTCGCCTTGACACCTCTGGTGCCGTCAGCTTAGCGTGAAAGAAAAGCGAATGTCCGTCCTCTTTTGAGCCCGGATCGGAGCACCGGCATGCCCATGACCCCCGTCCCCGACGTCGTGCTGACCCCGGTCGCGTCCTTCCCGGAGAAGTACTTCCCGGAAAACCTCGCCGTCCGCGCCGACGGTTCGGTGCTGGTCACCGTCCTCCTGCAGCGGGAGCTGTGGATCGTGCCGGAACCGCAGCGCCCGGTTCTCGTGCACCGCTTCGACCATCCCGTCACGGGGATCGCCGAAGTCCGGCCGGACGTGTTCGTGCTCAGCCTGACCGAGGGGTACACCACCCACGAATCGCATCTGGTGCGGCTCGACCTCACCGGCTGGGCGCCAGGCGAACCGGTCTCGCCGGAGGTCGTCTTCACTTTCGACGACCGCGTGCGCGCACTCAACGGCAGTTGCCTCCTCGGCAGCGGAGTGCTGGCCGTCGCCGACTGCTTCGCCGGGTTGATCTGGCGCGTCGACCTCGACGCCGACGTCCGCGGCGCACAGGCCCGGGTCTGGCTGGCCCACGACACCATGGCCGACGACCCGGACGCCGAGGTCGCTCCGCCGCGCCAGCCGGGCGTCAACGGCGTCCGGTACAGCGCGCGGACCGGCTACCTCTACTACACGTCGACCGCGCAGAAAGTCTTCATGCGAGTGCCGGTCGATCCCGGCACGCTCGACCCGGCCGGCACCCCGGAATTCGTCGCCGCGATCGACAACGCCGACGACTTCGCCCTCGACGAGCAGGCCGGATTCGCTTACGTCACCAGGCATCGCGCCAACACGATCGACCGGGTGCCGCTCGCCCCGCGCCACGGCAGCGAAGTCCGGCACGTCGCGGGCGAGCCGTTCGACGAACTCCTGACCGGGCCGTCCAGCGCCGTCTGGGCGCCCGGCGAGGAGGGCCGGGTCCTCTACGTGACCACGGACGGCGGCACGACCGCCCCGCCGGACGGGATCTTCCGCAACGCCATGCTGCTGCGGGCCGAACTGTTTCCGCGCACCGGATCGTGAAGGGGAGGCTTGCCGCTGGACCGTCCGGGCGGCGACGTTTCCCGCCGACAGTGCTCCGGCTGCTCGTCTTCGCGCTACACCCCGTCGGCCCGGCTGTTGCGGGCGAAGTCCGACCAGGCTTCAGTGTCCTGCCGCAGCCCGGGCTCCGGGCCGTAGAAGACGCTCTTCGCCGCCTGGTCTCCGGCCAGGTGGTATTGCAGCCAGGCGGTGATGGCGCCGATCAGGCGGTAGCGGGTCTGGCCCTGCAGGAAGTGCGTCGCTCCGGCGAGTTGTCCGTAGACCGCGGGCACCTGACTGGCGGCGGCGAACCGCGTCCGGACGTACAGCGCGGGCACGATGATGTCGGCTTGGCCGGAGACGTAGAAAGCGGGGCCGTGCAACGCTTTGTCGGAGCCGAACGGGCCGGGCATGACCGGGATCGTGGTCTTCACGAGCGGGTCGGCTCCGGCAGCGATCGCCCCGCCGCCGCCCTGGGAATGGCCGGCGGCGGCGATCGCGGAGGAATCGATGCGGTCGTGGAAAAGGCTTCCCTTGCGGGCGTTTTCGGCGATCAGATACTTCGCGCCGTCGAGCATTTCCTGTCCGGAGCCGGACTGTCCGGTGTTGGCCGCGGCGACGACGTAGCCCCAGCTCGCCAGGTGGGTGAACAGGGCCTCGTACTGCTCGACGGTCGCCCCGGTGCCGTTGCCCCAGATCAGCACCGGGTGCCGGGCAGTGCTCGAGGCCAGGTCGGCGGGGTAGTAGAGGGTGTGGGCGGCGTCGCCGGCGGCTTTGACGGACCCGTGCGGCCCGTCCTTTTCGTAGTCGCGAGCGGTCGCTGCGGCACCGTACGACGGCGCGGCGACTGCGATAGCGGAGGGCGGTGCCAGCGCGGCGGCGGCAGCCATGGCTGCGGTCGCCGCGAGAACGCGCCTGCGGCTCAGGGAACGCATGTCGGCTCCTGGTCGGTTGTCCTCGACTATGGTGCCCGTGACCGTAAGCCGGGTATCGCGTCCGGACCAGACCTTTGTGGACGATCGGCTCGCCGGGCGCCATCCGCCCTGGCCGGGGCTCGCCGTCCACAGAATTGCCGGGCGCCGAATCGCCGCGGCGAGCGTTTCCCGTTGCGAAGCACCGGTTTCCCTGGCTCCAGCGAGCGGATCAGGGTTTGCGCGCGACCCCGGCCAGCATCGCGGCCTCGCTCGGATCCGCTAAGTCGATCACCGGGGTGTTGGGTCCGCTTTCCTCGGGATGCCAGGCCGCCGTCCACGTGACGCCGGGGTCCAGCAGCGCGAAGTCGCCGAACAGGGCGCGGATTTCCGCTTTCGAGCGCAGCACGTGCTTGCTGACGTTGCTGTCGTACATCTGGACGACCGCGTGCAGCTGGCCGGCGATGTCCTCGGGCAGTCCCTCGTGGGTGATCTGGGAGAGCACCAGATAGGAACCCGAGGGCAGCAGTTCCCGGTACCGCGCGATGGCCTCCGGCCCGAGGTCGCGGCCGTCCGGGCCGGGCTGCTGGATGTGCAGGACCGCGGTGACCAGCAGCGCCAGCGGCTCGCCGAGGTCGACGACGCCGGTGTCCTCGACCGTCTGCCACAGTGCGTCCGGTTCGCGAAGATCGCCCTGGATCACCGCGTGGCGTGCGGGATCGCCGTGGCGCTCCAGCAGGATGCGGGAGTGCGCGACCGCGACGGGCTCGTTGTCGATGTAGACGACGCGGGCGTCCGGCGCGACCTCGTCCGCGATCTGGTGCACGTTGCCCATCGTGGGTACGCCGGAGCCGATGTCGACGAACTGGCGGACGCCCAGCCCCGCGAGGTGCCGCACCGCGCGGTGCAGAAAGGCGCGGTTGGCTCTGGCGCAGTATTTGCCGGCGGGGAACGCCGACAGGACCATTTTGCCGAACTCGCGGTCGATGGCCCAGTTGGCCGTGCCGCCGAGATACCAGTCGTAAACCCGCGCCACGCTGGGGCGGTCGAGGTCCACGCCCGGGATGGGCTCCTCCGGTCCTTGCGCCACGCTGCCTCCCCCGCAGTCTCGGACCAGCGTATCCAATCCGGGGGATCGTGCCGGACGGGCACGGCGCGGGGGTGTGCTGGCGTCGAGCGCTGCCGGATTGTCGGCCAGGCTTCCCCCGCGCGACAGCCTGCTGTGCTCGCCCTGGCGCGGCACTGGGCACTGGTCTGGACAACAGGGTTCCCGCTTGCCGGGTTTTTCGTTAATAGCCAACAGAAGCGGCGCGAAACGATGCGGTGATCATTCTTGAGTAGGCTGCTGCCAACGACTTCACGGGGGAGCGATGACTGAAGAAATCGAAACCGCGCGCCGGGCCGCCGTCCGTTTTCCGGGGATCAGCCCGCGCGCCTACGAACACCCGGTGGATCGCGGCGCGCTCGCCACGCTGCGCGCGGTCCCCGGATTCGCCCAGGTGATCAAGGCCGTCTCCGGTTTCTACAACGAACGCGGTGAGCGGCTGATGGCGCTGGCGTCGTCGATCCGCGTGGGGCCGCGGCAGTACCCGGAACTCGACCGGCTGCGCCACGAATGCGCCGAGACGCTGGATCTTCCGGCCGTGCCGAACCTGTTCGTCTACCAGGACCCGCGGCTGCAGGCGTCCGCGCTGGGCATGGACGAGCCGTTCATCCGGATCAGCACCGGGCTCGTCGAGAAGATGAGCCACGAATCGCTGCGGTTCGCCGTCGGGCACGAAATGGGGCACGTGCTGTCCGGGCACGCGGTCTACCGCACGATCATGGTGCGCCTGATCAACCTTCAGATGTCGATGTCCTGGACGCCGGTCAGCGCACTCGGCATCCGGGCGATCATCGCGGCGCTGAGCGAGTGGTACCGGAAAGCCGAACTGTCCTGCGACCGCGCGGGCCTGCTCTGCGGCCAGGACCCGACCGCGGCGCTGCGCGCGCAGATCCAGCTCGCCGGCGGGGTCGACCCGTCCCGCATCGACGTCCCGTCCTTCCTCCAGCAGGGAGCGGAATACGAATCGGGCGAGGACATCCGGGACAGCCTGCTGAAGCTGAAGTACGTCGAAACCGAGACCCACCCGTTCGCCGTGGTCCGGGCGACGCAGCTGCAGAAATGGGCCGCGTCCGAGGAATACCGGGCGATCCTGACCGGCGACTACCCCCGGCGGGACGACGACGCGCCGACGACGGACTGGAAGGAAGACCTCAAGTCCGCGGCGAAGTCGTACAAGGATTCCTGGACGTCTTCGGCCGATCCGCTGACGAAGGTCTTCAGCGAGGTCGGCGAATCGGTCGCCGGGGCCGCGAGCAAGGTCTGGACCAAGTTTGGCGGCGGTTCCGACAACGGCTGAGTCGAGACGGACCCCGGGCGAAGGGGCTTCACCGCGGCAGCCTGCGTTCCCGCATCTCGCCGCGGTGAGGACTGTTCCGTTTTATCCTCCGCCGGAAGTGCTTCCGCGAATTCCGTCCAGGAGGTACTTGGTGCGGCGGTCGTAGTCGTCCCGGGGCGGCCGTTCGCCGTGTTTGAGGGCGAGGGCGTTGTCGTGGACGAGCGCGTGGAGGTCGCCCGCCGTGAATTCCGGCCGCAGCGCCCCGGCGGCCCGCGCCGCCGCGACGAGTTCGTTGTTGGCCTCGCTCCCGGCCCGGCAGATCTCCATCAGTTGCGGTGAGTTCGGATAGGTCTGCAGCAGGACGTCGTTGACGGCGGGCTGGCGGTACTGAAGATCGCGCAGCGCGGTGAGGTAGTAGGCGACCCGCTCGCCGATGTCGTCGATGGCGCGCGTGCGGTCGATGACGGCGAAGAGTTCGCTCGCGACGACCTCCTCGATGACGGCCTCGATGAGGCCGATCCGCCCGCCGAACCGGTTGAAGATCGTCGCCTTGCTCACCCCGGCCGCCTCGGCGACTTCCTCCAGCGGGACCGTCAGGCCGCGTCCCTGGAAGGCCCCGATCGCGGCGGAGCGGATCTGCTCGGAATTGCGCTTGGCGTCGGCGCGAAGCCGGGGTTCCGCGGGCACTGTCTCACCGTCTCTCGCTGTCGCCCCGAGGCGTAACTTGACTACCTTGGTCAGCTTACCTACAGTCGGCGGCAGTGGAAGTTGACAAGCCTGGTCAACTTATGGCGGAAAAGAGACCGGGAAGATGATCGTTGTCACCGGCGCGACCGGAGGGCTGGGCGGTGCCACCGTCGAGCACCTCCTCAAGCGCGTACCCGCTGGCCAGATCGGCGTCAGCGTCCGCGATACCGCCAAGGCGCAGCACCTAGCCGACCGGGGCGTGCGCGTGCGGCAGGGTTCCTACGAAGACCCCGCCGCGCTGCGCGACTCGTTCGCCGGTGCCGAGCAGGTCATTCTGGTGTCCGGCAACGACCCGGCCGCCGACCTGGTCAGCCTGCACCGCAACGGCATCGAAGCCGCGGTCGCGGCCGGTGCCCGGCGGATCCTCTACACGAGCCAGCACGGCGCCGTTCCCGGAAACCCGTACCGCCCGTCGGAGTTCCACGTCGCCACCGAGAAAATCCTCGCCGGCTCCGGAGTCAGCTGGACCGCACTGCGCAACGGCGCTTACGGCCCGCTCGACCAGGTCCTCGGCCCGTGGCAGCGGACCGGCGTGATCGCGCAGCCGCAAGACGGCCCCGTCCCGTATACGGACCGCACCGACATCGCCGAGGCCATTGCGGTCATCCTCGCCGGTGACCGCGTTTTCGACGGTCCCGTCACCCTCACCGCTTCGAACGCCCTCACCTTCGACGATCTCGCCAAGATCGCGTCCGACCTCACCGGCCGCACGATCAAGCGCGTCCTCCTGGACGACGAACAATGGGTCTCCGAGCAGATCGCGGCCGGTATGCCGGAGCAGGTGGCCCGGCTCCTGCTCAGCTGGTACCAGGCAGCCCACGCGGGCTACTTCGCCGAAACCGGGCCGCTGCTGGCCGAGCTCCTCGGCCGCGAGCCCCGCACCGCCGCGGACCGGCTCGCCGCCTGACGACCCCACGTTATGCCGACGCCACGTCGACCAGGATCTTTCCCAGGACGCCTCGTTCGAGCGCCGCGTGGGCTTCCGCGATCTGGTCGAGGCGGTACCGGTGGACCGGCAGCCCGTGCGCGTCGCCCACCTCCAGCGCCCCGGCCGCGGCGGCGTCGTGCACATCGGACAGCGCGTCGTCCTTGAGGTCCGGGCTGGTCGTGTAGGTGAAGGTGAAATCCAGCTGCACGTTTTTGACCAGCATTTCCCGGGACGGGATCGGAAGCCGGTCGTCGCCGCCGTAGCTGTAGACGTTGATGTTGCCGCCGTGGGCCAGCACGGCGACGTCGACGGCGAGATTGGCGGCCAGGTCGACCTCGACGACGTGGTCGACCCCGTCCGGCGCCAGCTGGGACACCCGGGCGACGACGTCCTCGGTGCGGTAGTCGATCACGTGGCGGGCACCGGCTTTGCGTGCGAGTTCTGCTTTTTCCGGGCTGCTGACTGTGGTCACGACGGTCGCGTCCGACCAGGCCGCCAGCTGGATCGCGGCGTGCCCGACGGCTCCGGCTCCGCCTTGGACCAGCACGGTCCGTCCGGCCATCGACCCGGGGCCGAGACGGCGCGGTCCCCGGGCCGCGGTGGTCAGGGTGCGGAAAGCGGTCAAGGCGGGAATGCCAAGGCTGGCTCCGACGTCGAAACTCACTCCGTCCGGGAGTGGCACCACATGGCGAGCGGGCACCGAAACGAACTCCTGTGCCGTGCCGGTCGGCTTCTCGAACGCGACGTCCCACAGCCAGACCCGTTGGCCCGGCGAGAAATCCCGGACGCCTTCGCCGACCGCGTCGACGACCCCGGCGCCGTCCTGGTGCGGGACTTGCTCCTCGAACCGCATTCCCGACGATTGGCCCGACCGGCTGCGCCCATCGGTCGGGTTCGCCCCGGAGACGACGACGCGGACCCGGACGTGTCCCGGGGCCGCGGCCGGAACTTCCCGGTCGACGAGCCGGAGCACTTCCGGGCCGCCGGTCCTGCGGTAGACCACTGCCTTCACGAATCAGCCTTTCCTGCCAGTGTTTCCCGGACGGAAGTCACCGTCCGACCTTGATGCCCGCGGCTTCGCGATCCCAGGTGTCGGCGGTGACCGCGGCTTCCCGCAAGAGCGCTTTCTGCACTTTGGCGGTCGGCGTCTTGGGCAATTCCGGCACGAACCGGAGATACCGGGGGACCATGTAGTAAGCCATTCGCGGTTCGAGGAACCGGATCAGCTCGACGGGGTCGAGACGCGTTCCCGGAACGGTCGCGATCACCGCCATGACCTCGTCCTCGGAAATCTCGCTCGGCACCGGGACGACCGCGGCCTCGCGCACGCTCGGATGCGCCATGATCTCCGCCTCGACCTCCATCGACGAAATGTTCTCGCCGCGCCTGCGGATCGCGTCCTTGAGCCGGTCGGCGAAATAATAGTTCCCTTCCGCGTCTTTGCGGGCGGTGTCCCCGGTGTGGAACCAGCCGTTGCGCCACGCCTTCGCGGTCGCCTCCGGCATCCGGAAGTACCCGTGGGACAACGCCCACGGGGCGTCGGTGCGGACCGCGATCTCGCCGACCTCGCCGTCCGGAACCTCCCGGTCGGCCTCGTCGAGCAGCCGGATTTCGACCCCGGGTCGGGCCTTTCCGCAGGTGCCTTTCTGGGCCGGATTCGGCCCGGAAACAATCGGCGCGGACAGTTCGGTCATGTTGTAGATCGTGTAGACGTCCACGCCGAACCGTTGCGAAAACGCGGCGATGTCGTCGAGGAGCGGAACGACGAAAACCTTCGTCAGCGGATTGCCGGCGTCCTCGGGGTCCGGCGGACGCCGGTTCACGAAATTGGCCATCACTCCGAGCAGGAAAACGACGGTGCTCCCGGTCTGGCGGATCTGCCGCCAGAACTGTTCGCCGCTGAACCGGTCCACGACGGCGACCGAGCCGCCGTTGAGCAGCATCGCGTAGAGCAGGGTCGAACCGCCCGCGTGGAAAGCCGGCATGTTGATGAGAAACCGGTCGTCGGCCGTCAGGATCGGCATCGACACCGGGCCGAAAGCCGACCACGCCTGCATGTACGACGTCAGAACGCCTTTGGACGGGCCGGTCGTGCCGGACGTGTAGAGGATCGCCTGGGTGTGCCACGGTTCGATCGGGACGGGCGGTTCGGCCGCTTCGCCGTCGAGGTTCGGGAGTTCCTGGGCTCGCCGGACCGACAGGCCGTCGACTTCGAGCCGGTCGCCGCCGCCGACCTGCACCGCGAGGCGGACGCGGCCGCGCTGCTCGACGTCGGCCAGGCGGGGCAGCAGTTCGGCGTCCGCCACGATGATCTCGGCGTCGGCGTTGGCCAGCACGTGCGAGAGGAGCCCGCCGCGGTAGGCCGTGTTGATCGGGACGAACACCGCGCCGAGATAGTTGATCGCGAACCAGAACCGCACGACGTCCGGTCCGTTCGGCAGCCAGCACACGACGTTGTCGAACTGCCGCACGCCCAGCGCTTCCAGGGCCGCCGCCGTCTGCCGCACCTCGCGCAGCAGGTCCGCCCGCGTCCAGACGGGACCGTCGTCGAAGAGCGCGAAGACCTTGTCCGGCTCCTCGGCCGCGCGGCGTTCGAGCAGGTACCGCAGCACCAGATCCTCGCGGGGCGGGACCCTCGGATCCACAGACACGCCGCTCTCCTTCCGCCCGGCATTACTTCTTGACTGACCGGTACAGTTACATATCCGGATTGACCACGTCAAGCGCGCTCAACGGCCGAGCTTACCTGGACTATAAACCGAATGGACGGTACAGTCCTGCGCACTGCCCGGTCGGGCTGCCCACACCGTCGTGCGAACCCGGAGGTTGACCCTTGCCCGAGATCCTGAAGTTCGAAATGCCCCGGGTCGAGACTGTCGTGCAAGGCGCCGGGGCGGTGCGCGAGATCGGCGCCGAGCTGGACCGCCGGGGGCTGCGGAGGGTGTTCCTCGTGACCGGCAAGTCGGTCGGCGGCAGCGACGCCTTCGCGGAGCTGGCGGCGAACCTGGGCGACCGGGTGGCGGGAACCTTCGACCGGGTCAAAGCGCACAACCCGGTCGAACTGATCGTGGAGCTGATCGGGCTGGCGCGGGAAAGCGGCGCCGACGCCTTCGTAGCGGTGGGCGGCGGTTCGCCGTGCGACGCGGCGAAGCTGGCCGCGATCGGCATCTGCGAGGGTTCAGTTTCGGCCGAGGACGTCGCGCGCAACTATCTGGAGTTCGAGTACCCGAACACGATCCGGCAGCGCCCGCTCACCGGCACGCCGGTTCCGGTCTTCGCGGTGCCGACCACGTTGTCGGCCGCCGAATGGGACGGCTTCGCGGGCTCGGTCGACGAATCCCGCGACACCAAGGACCTGACGGTCTACCTCGAAGCGACGCCTCAAGTGGTCTTCCTCGACCCGGAGTTCTGCGCGGGCACTCCGCGAGACCTGTGGGCCACCACCGGAGTCCGGGCGCTGGACCACGCGGTCGAGACCGCCTACGCCAAGAACGCGCATCCGTTCACGACGGCGCTGGCCGACGGCGCGCTGACGATGCTCGCCGAACACCTCCCGCGGTCGGTCCGCGATCCGCAGGACTACGAGTCCGCGCTCAACTGCCTGCAGGCCGCGTGGATGTCCATCATCGGAGTGCACAACGTTTCGCTCGGCCTCTCCCACGCCATCGGCCATCAGCTCGGCGCGGTCGGGATCCCGCACGGGGTCACGTCCTGCATCATGCTTCCGCACGTTATGCGGTTCCTGGAGCCGGTGACGTCCGCGGAGCAGGCCCGGATGGCGCAGTCGTTGCGGCGGGTGCAGGGCGACGCCGAAGAGCTGTCCGCGGCGGACCGGCTGGAGCGGATCCTCGACGAACTCGCGGTGCCCCGGCGGGTGTCGGAGTTCGGCGTCGGGCGCGAGAAGCTGAACGGAGTCGCGCGGGCCGCGCTGGGCGACATCGTGGTCCGCGAATCGCCGCGGACGGTCGACGAAGCGGTGATCCGCGAACTGCTCGAAGCGGTCTGGTAAGACCTGGAAACGCGAAAGCGGGGACCGGTGAGCGCTGGTCCCCGCTTTCGGCGTTCGTCACCGCGGGGCCCGCAGCACTCCGTTGAGAAGCGTGTCGGTGAACAGGTCGGCGATCTCCTCCGGAGTGCGTTCGCCGTCCGGCCGGATCCACGCGTACGAATAGTTGTATTGCCCGAGAATGCCTTTGACCACCAGCGGATCCAGCTCCCGGAACTCGCCCGCTTCGGCCCCGCCGCGCAGGATGCCCGCGACCATCGCCTCGTACCGGTCGCGGGCGTCCTGGATGACCGCGCGCCGTTGCCCGGTGAGCGCCTTGAACTCCTGGAACGCGACGGTCCACTCCAGCGCGTGCTCGGCGAGATTGCGCATCGTGGACCGCATCAGCTCGCGGAACTGGTCCTCGAAAGTCGTTTCCGTCGCCACGATCCGGCCGGACTGGGTGAGCAGGTCGGACAGCCGCGTGTGGCAGATTTCGAACAGCAGCGTCTCTTTGCTGCCGATGTGGTGGTACATCGCCCCGCGGCCGATCCCCGTGTCGTGGGAGATCATCTCGATTCCGGTGGCGTGGTAGCCGTTCTCGGCGAACAGCCGGACAGCGGACGCCATGATGCGCTGCCTGGCTTCCACGCCCGCCCGGTTCGAGCGCCGTGCTGTCCTGCCGGGCTTCACAGCCATGGGGGCGCTTCCTTCACTGGTCGACGGGCCGGGGGACGAGGCTAGCCGATGGTAGCGACGTCGAGTACGACCTTCCCGGACGTGGCGCGGTCTTCGATGGCCTGCAGCGCCTTCGCGGCGTCGGCCAGCGGGTAGACGCCGCCCACCACCGGCCGGACGAAACCCTCGCGGGCGAGCCGCGTGAGCTCCGCCGCCGACGCGGCCGCGATCGTGTCGTCCCGCTCGACGAAGCCGCCCCAGTACACGCCGACGACCTCGATGTTCTTGAGCAGCAACCGGTTCACCGCGACCTCCGGGATCCCGCCCGCCGCGAAGCCGATCACCAGATGCCGTCCTTCCGGGCGCAGCAGCCGGAGCGAATCCGCGAAATACTCGCCGCCGACCGGGTCCACCGTGACGTCGATCCCGGCCGGGGCGTGCGCCCGCACCGCGTCGGCCCAGCCGTCCGCGGCGACCACGACGTGATCGGCGCCCGCGCCCTCGGCGACGGCGACTGTGCCTGCCGAATCGACCACCGCGGTGACTGTGGCCCCGAGCCCTTTGGCCACCTGGATCGCCGCCGTGCCGACCCCTCCGGCGGCGCCGTGCACCAGCACGTGCTCGCCCGCCCGGAGCCTGCCGCGGCGGACCAGTGCGAAGTGGACGGTCTGGAAGTTCATCGCGAACGCCGCGCCCTGGTGGAACGACAGCTCGTCGGGCAGCGGGAACGTCACCGCGGGCTTGGCGGCGACCACCTCGGCGTACCCGCCGTTCGGCACGTAGGCGGCACACCGGTCGCCCGCCTTCACCGACGCGCCCGCGGGGGCCGACCGGACGATCCCGGCCACCTCCACCCCGGGAACGAACGGCAGCTCCGGCCGCACCTGGTAGCGGCCGCGGGTCATCAGGGCGTCGACGAAGCTGACGCCGACCGCCTTGACCTCGATGACGATGTCGCCGGCGGTGGGTTCGGGTTCGGGCACCTCCGCCAGCTCCACCGCGGCAGGACCGTCGAGCGAGGAAATCCGGATCGCGCGCACTGTGCTCCCTCAAAGTCGGAGTGCCGGGCGGCGAGGTCCGGCCCGGCAAGATTCTGTTACTGTACCGACTGTTCAGTTTTTAGCAAGCAAGGACGGATGGCTGATGGTCGCCGAGCACGTGATTCGAGTACTGCCGCCCGGCACCGCCGGGCTGGTCCGGACGGCCGAATGCCGGATCGAGGACCGCTGGCTCCGCGCCTTCGCCGCGGCCGTCGGCGACACCCGGGACGAGTTCTTCGACCTCGATCGCGGCATCGTCGGCCACCCGGTCTTCCCGGTGTGCTTCGAATGGCCGCTCATCGAGCACGGGGCCCCGGGAATCGAATTGTCGGAGGAAACCCTGCGGCTGGGCCTGCACGCCGGGCACCGGATGCGGCTGCACGCCCCGCTGCGGCCCGGTCAGCGAGTGCGCACCGAAGCCCGGTTGCACCTCGCCGAAGCGCGGGCCACGGCCGCGCGCATCGTCACGGAGTTCCGCACGAGCACTCTCGACGGGATCCCGGTCGTCACCACGCAGGTGAGCACGCTTTATCGCGGAGTGCGGCTCGAGGGCGGAGAAGCCGCTGCGCCAGTACGGAAAAGCCGCGGCGCGGCGGACCTCGTCCGGATCGAAACGTTCGAGGCCAGCGCGGCCAATGCGGTCGTCTACAGCGAATGCGCGAAGATCTGGAACCCCATCCACACGGACATCCGTGTCGCTCGGGCCGCGGGGCTTCCCAATACTGTACTGCACGGTACGGAAATGTTGGCGCGGGCGGTTTCAGCGGTGACCCGCGCGCATCCGGGCGGTGCGGAGGTCGCCGGGGTCGAGTGTCGTTTCACCAGCCCGGTTTTCCCGGGGATGACGCTGGCGGTGCACGCGGGCCGGACGGATGACGGCTCGGTCGTGTTCGACGTGCGGGCCTCGGACGGGACTCTTGTGCTCGCGGACGGCCTGGTGGTGTTCGCGGGGCCGGGGAGCCGCTGAGCGGCCTGACGCCGGATGCGCAATTCCCGTGCGGAAATGTAAAACCCGGGAAATTCCCGGGGTAATGCCGGACAATTCTTGTCATCGCGGGCGACGGCGCAACTTCACACCCTAACCGGATAAACAGAGCCGGTGGAATGTGGTGTACATCACTGCATATTGCGGTAATGGTTGCACGGTGTGCGCACGATGGTACCTGCGGTGCGCCCGTAAAACGGACGTGTCGGCAACGGGGGAGGGGATGTGCGGTACAAGGACGAGCGAGTTCGCGCGCTGCGGCGGATTCGCCGCGGCGCTTCGGCCGAGGTCAACGGGCGCAGCGAAGTCTCGCTGTTCTGTCGTCGGTAATGCGGTGAGCTGCCGTCGGCGTTCGCTGTCCCGGTGACCGGGATCGCCGTGGGCCAAGGCGCTATTCCACGGTGGACGTCAATCCGGACAAATGCGGTCGCTGGTCCATTCGGCCTACGGAACGAAGCGGCCGAGCCATTGTTTCCGCCACCGGCCTATCCCGGACCGCGCCCGCTGAATTCGTCGTCGAACTAGCCGAGCCCGCCGTCCCGGAACAATTCGCCAGGGACGGCGGCGATGTGCTGAACGAAAGGGTTTTCTTGATGGGATTCAACCGGAAAGCTGCGCGCTGGGCCGGCTGCGTCGCGGGGGTGACCGCCGCGGGGCTGCTGACCGCCGCGGCGCCGGCGAGCGCGGTGGCCGGGGGCGCGCCGGTCACCGGTGCGGCGGCGTCCGCGCTGGTCCGGCTCGCGGTCGGCGGCGACGCGGCCAGCGGCGGCCACGCCTGCACGGGAACGCTGGTTTCCTCGCAATGGATTCTGACGACCGCGTCGTGCCTGACCGGCAAGTCCGGGGCGCACGCCGCCGACGGCCTGGTCGACGGTGCGCCGCCCGCTGTCTCGGTAGCCGCCTCGGTGACTGAGACCGGGAAGCCGGCCCGGCAGATCGCCGTGGACCGGGTGGCGACGCGGACCGACCGCGACGTCGTGCTGCTGCGGCTGGTCGCGCCGGTTCTCGGGGCCAGCGTGGGGACTCTCGCCGCCACCCCGCCGCCGTCGAGCGGACAGGTGACAGTGGCCGGTTTCGGCCGCACGGCGACCGAATGGATCCCGGACGCTCCGCAGTCGGCTCCGCTCACCATCGCGGCCGGCGCGCCGGAGCACGGACTGGCCCTCGAAGCGACCGGCACGAGCGGGGTGTGCCGCGGCGACGCCGGCGCACCGGTGTTCACCGCCGACGGCCGGATCGCCGGCGTCGTCACCGGTTCGTATCAGCACAACTGCCTCGGCGAGACCTCGGCCAATCCCGCGGTGTCCGCCGCCCGCGTGGACGACCTCGGCGACTGGACCGCGGCGCACACCGTCGCGGGCCACCACGGCCTGTACCGGGTCGACGCCAACGGAGCGGTTTCGGCCTACTCCGGCACCGGCAGCACCTGGACGACGCTCGGCACCGGTTTCGACCGGATCTACGCCGGCGAAAGCGCGCTGGTCGCGACTCGCGCCGACACCCACGACGTCTACCGCTACACCGGCACTCCCGGCCAGTGGGCGAAAATCGGCGGCCCTGGCGACGGTTTCGTGGTCAACGCCGACGGCGTCTACGGCTACAACGGCGGCGGTGTCCTGCGCTGGACCGGCACCGGCGCCGGCTGGGAAACGGTCGGCCCCGCCGGTACCGCGTTCTACGCCGCCGGCCATCTGCTCGCCCGCACCGTTCCCGGCTCCGGCGACCTGTACCTGATGACCGCGCCCGGCACCTGGGCCAAGATCGGCACCGCCGGCACCGGCTTCGCGATCAACGACGACGGCATCTACGGCGCCAACGGCGGCGGTGTGTACCACTGGACCGGCACCGGCAGCACCTGGTCCAGCGCCGGCAAGGCGCAGAGCGCGCTGTACGCCGGTGCGCACACGCTGCTCGGCATCGAACCGGCCACCAAGGACGTCAACCTGCTGACCAGCAGCGGCTGGACCCGGATCGGCGGCTCGGGCGACTCGTTCGCGGCCAACGCCGACGCCGTCTACGGCGTCAACGGCGGCGGCATCTACCGCTGGACCGCCCAGTCCGGCTGGGCGGGAATCGGCCCGGCCACCCGGGCTCTCGCCACCGACTGACGCGGGAGCGCGAGTCCGCCCGGACCTCGGCTGTGAAGGGCCCCTTGAGGGAGCTGGATCCCCTCAAGGGGCCTTTTGGCGTCTCGTGCGGCGATGAACCAGTTCACTGGGCCCGGCGGTCTCCTTCCGGGGTGTTCGACAGCCAGCACAAACCCAGTCCGGCAAACCAGTCGACCGCCTGGCAGTCGCGGACAACGCGTTCGACGGTGTCCTCGACGGACGAGGTGGTCCACGGCTCGAATCCTGTGCCGCCGATCTCTCCGGCGGCCATCAGCCCTTCCCGGAGCAGGTAGCCGAGCACGGAGGCGAAGAAGCCAGCGAAGCGGTCGCTGTCTTTGGGGACGACCTGGGAGGCGTTCCAGATCAGCGAATCGACCGGGACCCAGTCGTCGAGTCCATCCTCGATCGTCGGGGCCACGACTTGTTCGATCTCGCGCAGTTCCTGCGTCTGCTCATCCATCGAGATGCACCTTCAACCTCTTGCCGTACGCCGTGACGACGTCGATTGTCTCGCCGCTCGGCTCGGAGGCCGGACGCCACTGGCGCGCCAATGGTCGCGCGCCGCGATCGCAAGTCACCTGAACGCTCTATTTACTGTCAGATAGACAGTAAATAGAGTCGCGGACATGCCGGACGACGACTGGACTCCACCGCCCGTACTGGTGGCTGTTGACCTCGTGATCTTCACGTTGCGCGACTCGGTGCTCCACGTGCTGCTCGTCGAACGCGGCATCGAGCCGTTCCAGGGCTCCTGGGCGCTGCCCGGCGGTTTCTTGGCCGACGACAGGGAAGACGTGCTCGCCGCCGCCCATCGCGAGCTGAAGGAAGAAGCGGACCTCGACGCGTCCCGTCTGCACCTGGAGCAGCTGGGGGCTTACGGCGAGCCGGACCGGGATCCGCGAGGCCGGGTGCTCTCAGTGGCGTACCTGGCCATCGCTCCCGGCCTGCCCGAGCCGCAGGCCGGCACCGACGCCGCTCGCGCGACCTGGACGCCGGTGCCGGACATCCTGGGCGGGCGCGTCCGGCTGGCGTTCGACCATCGCAAGATCTTCGGCGACGGGCTGGAGCGGGCTCGTTCGAAACTCGAACGGTCCGCGCTCGCTACGGCGTTCTGCCGGGAAACCTTCACTATCAACGAGCTGCAGCAGGTTTACGAGGCGGTGTGGGGGCTCCGGCTGGATCCGCGGAACTTCTACCGGAAAGTCCAGGCCGCGGCGGGTTTCCTCGCGCCTGCCGGTGCCGAACGCCGCGCGGGCAGGGGCCGTCCGGCCCGGCTGTTCAAGGCAGGCGACAGCACCACGATAAATCCTCCGCTGGTACGACCTGCCGCGGAAACACGAGAGGGGAACTCATGACAGACCAGCCGGTGGTGGTGATGCTGACCGCCTTCAACGACGAATATCAAGCGGTCAGCAGCCTGCTCGACGACGTGCAGCCAGTTAAGCGTGAACGGGGGACCCGCTTCGAGATCGGCACAATCCGCGGCACGTCGTGTCGCGTCGCGCTGGGACTCACTGGCAAGGGAAATCACTCGGCCGGGATACTGGCCGAACGTGCCATCTCTCTTTTCTCCCCAGCTGCGCTGATGTTCGTCGGCGTCGCCGGAGCGTTGTGGGACACGCCGCTCGGCGACGTGGTCTTCGCGACTCATGTCTACGCCTATCACGGCGGTACGAGCGAGGACGACGGGCTCAAAGCACGCCCGCGGGCGTGGGAAACCGCGCACGAGGTGGCGCAGATCGCGCAACATGTCGCACGAAGCGGAAAATGGAAGGAGAATGTTCGCGCGGAGACGAACGTCCACTTCGGACTCATCGCCGCCGGCGAAATCGTGCAGAACTCGACCATTTCCGCCGAGGCACGGTGGATCCGCGACCATTTCAACGACGCGTTGGCGATCGAGATGGAGGCCGCGGGCGTCGCACAGGCCGGACATCTCAACGGCACCCACGTCGCGATCGTGCGCGGCATCAGCGACAAGGCTGACGGAACGAAGAACACCGCCGCGGACCGGGACTGGCAGCCGCGCGCCGCCGCGAACGCCGCGGCCTTCGCGACCCACCTCGCCATCGAGCTGCTCAAAGAAGGGGGACAAACCGTCATGCGCAACGCGAGCGCCTCAGATCGCAACACCGTCCACATCAGAGGGGCCGGCACGATCGGGATGCAAGCCGGGACCATCTCCGACAGCACTGTTGTGCAGAACATCTCCTCCCGTCCCGGAGAGCCCCAGGACTTCGCCGCCGAACTGTCGAGGCTGCGTCGCGATCTGGAACGGGAACATTCGCTCGGAAGGCTCGACGACGACACCTATGACGCCGCCCGCAGCGAACTCGATGTCGCGGACAAGGCACTGGCATCCGACACGCCGGAGGGGCGAAAGACTTTCGTCCTGGCACTCAAGCGGCTCGGCGGATTGGTCGCGGACCTGGCCGGTTTCGCGGCGAAGCTCGCCGCGCTCGTGGCGGCGGCGAAGGGGCTCCTGTGATACCGCCGGAGCATACGTCGAATACAGCGGAATCCGGCTCGACCGTCGGTATGCAGGCGGGGGAAATCCACAACTCGACGGTCTACCAAGTCCTGCCCGGCTCTCCGCCCGAGAAGAAGTACGAGGTCGGTCTCGCGTACCTGCGGGACGGCGTGCCGACCCGCGCTCGCGAACTCATCGACGAGGCCAGAGCCCATGGACACGACAACGCTGAAGTCAGGTTTTACTGGGCGCTCGCGATGCTCAGCAAGCGTTCCTACCGCGATCTCGCCCCGGACGAGCGGAAGCGGCTGGCCAGCGAGGTGTACCGGTGCGACGACCGGCGACCCGACGCGTGGGGCCGCGCGCTCTCGGCGGTGCACGATCTGCTCGACTACCTCGGCGGCACCGACAAGGATCCCGAGCGCGCGCTCGCCCAGCTGGCCGAGTTGCCGACAGCGCAACGAGAGCAGATCGTCCACCATCTCGACCTGGTGCTGACCGGCGGGCTGAAGGACCGGTTCTGGGCGGACATCCGCCGGCACGCGCACGAAACCCGCACAAGCCACGATCGGCATCAGCGTGTGTGGGCTTACTTCGAGCCGTATCCGAGCGGCCCGCGGACCCGCCAGCCGCTGCCCGATACGACTGCCGCGGGAGACCGAGTCCGGGCCGGCCTGGCTTCGGTGGTGGCGGCGCTTGCCGCCGGATACCTTGTCAAGGAAGCCATCCTCACTGCGAAACCGCTGCCGATGGTGGCTTGCCTGCTCGCTGCCCTCGCAGCGGTTTACGCGACTCGGACAGGGGTCCGGTGGCGCGTCCTCACCAGGTGCCTCGTCGACCGAGAGCTGCGGTACTCGGGCCGGGTCGGGAATGCCGAAGCGACCGACAAAGGCTTCGCAGCCAGCGTGACACGGCAATTCGATTACTACTTCAACCGTTATCCGCCAGCCGGCATGGACCCCGCCCAGTGGACGAGCGCATCCGCAGGTGTCCGAGCATCACTGCGCAACGAAATCGTCGAACTGTACCGCGAAAGCCGGATCTCGTCCGGGCGGGTCAAATGGCTGGTCCGTTTCCTCGCGCGAGACACGCGCGACAAGTGGAGCAGCGGCGAACTGTTCGCGTACCGCGCGAAGTATCGGGTCGCCGCCTCGACGAAGCTCCTCTGTGTACTGACCACAATGGCCTTCCTAGTGTTCGCATCGTGGGTGGTAACGGCGGCGTTCGAAGCCGAAAGCCTCATGACCGCAGCCGCGGCCGCGGTCATGCTTCTCGGAGCGTTATACGCGCTCCGATGCTGGTCGGACATCCTCGGCGAACGCTTGCGGGCAAAGGAAGACAAGCGAGAGTTTGTGCGGGCCGAGGAAGCGCGTCGACGCGAATACGAGCGTTGGACGGGCAAACTGAACGCGATCCGGCCATCGGAGACCGAAATGGAGACGTGGCTGGCCGCCGACCGGACGGTCGTCGTCGAGCGGGCGCTGCGCCACTACCGCCTCGCCTGGCGCGACGTGCTCGCTCACGCGCTCCTCCAAACACCACGCAAGGGCAGCAAGTACGCGCGGGTCCGCGGCGGCCCGCTGCGTTACTCGCAGTACGACGCCCGGCTCTTTCTCATCACCCTCGACGGAGTACGCGAGCTGGGCACCTCGATCGACTTCGAGCACATGACCCTCACCGACATCGAACGCAACAACTTCCGCTTCGACGCGGTCTCCTCGGTCTACGTCGCGACACCAACCGATCTCAGCTGCGACCTCGAACTGACTCTCATGAACGGAGAACCCCGAGGCATCCACGTCACCGACGCCACCGGCGACAAGATCGATCCCGGCGAGAACCTCGACGCGATCGCGAAAATGAACCTCGAAGTCACCGGCTTCACGCACACGCTGCACATCCTGGAGGGCATTGCCGCGGAGGGAAAGCGGTGGATTGAACGCGACCCGTACCTCGCCAAGCCGGCCGAAGGGCTCACCGAGAAACTTCATCGTCCCGAACCTGTCGAACCGTGAGGCGGCGATAGTCGGTTCCGTAACGCTGTCGTCTTGATTGCGGTCGGGTGACGTAGCACTCGGTGCTGTTGCACTGCTCGTGCCGTGGACGACTCACCGGTCAGTTCTGTTGTCGAGTTGTTCGAGGTCGCACCATGACAAGGTCGCGGTTATGCGGAATCCTGCTTGCTGCGGGCTTGGCGGTGACCGGCTGCGGCGGCACGCCGTCGGCGCCCTCTTCGCCGACACCGGCGAATTCGCCTGCCGCAACCAGCTCCACGTCCCCTCCTGGACCGTCCAGCCCACTGGCGACAACAACGACACCGCCTAGCACCTCGGCGAAGGCACCGGCTGTGCGAATCCCCGCGACTACCAAGACTGTCCCGACGCGAAAGACCCCGACGCGAAAACCTCCCCAGTACGGGTACCAATGCCGGGACGGTGACGAGCTGAAGTACGAGGTCTGCGCGGGGCATAAGGCGTGGGTGGAAGGTCAGCGCGAGTTCACCGATTGCTTGGGCAGCGGTGGGAGCTGGGACGTCGACAAGCAACGTTGCGTGCGTTCTTGACCAGGACGTTCCGCGGAACCGGTCGCTCGGAGCCAGCATCTTCGGGCACGCTGGTTCCCGCACCGGGTGCAGATGAATTGGCATTCCCAGCCGGGAAAACGATTGGGAACCGGATGCCGGGCTTAAAAAGCCGGACCTGTGTCGCCGATCGGCTAGGGGTTCCCTCTGCTAAAATCCGGGAGTGCGGTCAGTCTGCATCCTGGGTTGCCGCAGTTCGGTGAAGAATTTCCGGAATTAAAGCAGATGTCACGAGCGGCAGATGGGGTGTTGTTGTGGTCGAGTATATGACGCCTGCGCATATTGCGGTCGAGATGAGTGATCTCTCCGCTCTTCGGGACCTTCTGGATCAAGGTGTCGATGTCGACGAAGAGTGCAATGGCATGACGCTCTTGCATCATGCCATTGATGTCGAAGGCGATGGTCATGTGCAGACAGGTAATCCGTTGCATGTCGATCTCACGGCTTACCTGCTCGCTCGTGGAGCCGACCCGCTTCGTCGGACCACTGATTTTGAACAGGTGACGGCAGAGGAGATGGCTCGGAGCTACGGTCACTGGCTGGCGCTCGCCCTTTTTGAAGCCTGGAAACAGCGAGCGAGTCGGCAGTCTGATGTCGAATAGAAGGAGTTTCGGTGCAACGCGGTGACAAGGTGCTGCCACAGGGTATCGGGACGGCCGCTGGACCGGCGATCACAACCCGTCGTACAGGCTCGCCCCGAATTGCCCCTGAGTGCTCTATCCTCATTGTCGAGCCTGCTCCCTCCGACGGGGCGGCTTCGTCAACGAACTGGGCCGGGAGTGGTACTGAAATTGACTAGCTTTTCGGATTTCGACAGCTATGGGGATCTCTTCTGCGGAGGTGGAGTAGCTCGGTTTTCGTTCGGTCTGCTGGTGGTTTCTTCCCCGGACAGTGTCGACGACCACTCGGATTGGGATCCCGCGCGTGAAAGTGTGCACGCTGGCAGGGACTCATTGCATGTGGCCGTCCGCCAGTCGGCTAGCGGTGCGGTAGCTGTCGCTTGTGCCGAACATCCTTTCCTTCCGGAGGGCCGTGAACTGCTGCATCGTGGCGTGATCGAGTTGGCTCGAGCGTCGATATTGATCTATGACCCGAATGGTCAGCTTCGTCTGGAATTTCCCGTGGAACGCGACTTCAACGCGATATCGGTCTATGGAGACGACGCTGCAGAGCCTGCTGAGGTTGTCGTGGTGCTCGGCGTTCCCGATGGAGGTGTCCCGTTGCCTGGTGCCGACCGATGATTTTGTCGGCCGGAAGGCGGAAACCGGTCACGATCAAGCTGCCGGGCAGGTTTTCGCCGGCATCAGGCGGGTTTGTTGTTATGCGAGTGCGACGCGATGTTCGCGTCCGGCTTCTGGCCCGCATTGAGCAGGCTGGCGAGTCAACGACCGTGCTCCAGTTCTGTGGTTCCCACTGCTCGTGCTCGACCGCTTGGCGCATCACGACATCGGCCTGCGCCGTCCCGCTGGCGACTGCGCGGCTACGCCTCGGACGGCGGGTCATCGAGCACGTGAAGAGCCGGTCGGCGTGGTTCAAAGGCCCAAAGACCGCGGCCTTCGGCGAACTGCCGAACATGTCAGCGGGCAAGATCCAGAAGTTCGAACTCCGCAGCAAGGCAGGGAAAGACGCGGAGCATCGTGAACAACGGCGGGTTGCCGATCCGCGCATGTGATCGCGTCCGGCCGGATGGGGGAGCGGGACGATCCGCCACCGAGGACTCACCGCCGGTCACTGGAAAGTGGCGTTCCCCGGCGCGGTCCAAGTCCCGGGTTCGCGGTCACGCTCGCTGCGACCCGCCATGGCTCAGTGCGGCCGATACCGGGCCAGGAACGTGTTCACGGCCTCGTCCACGGTATGGGCCCGTCGTTTCTTGGTCGGGACGCCCGGCTGTCCGAGCACGCGAAACCACAGCAACGGCTCGTTGATCATCCCCACGAATTGCCGGGCGGCCAGATCCGGGTCGGGCACGGCCAGTTCCCCGCGCCGGTTCCACTCTCCGAGGTATTCGATCAACGCGCTCAGCGCGGGCAGCTTGCCGAGCGACAGGTAGTCCTCGGCCAGCTGTGGGAAGCGCCTGCTCTCGCTGATGACGAGGCGCACCATGGCTACCGCCTCAGGCGGGGCCCAGAAGTCGCTGATGGCCAAGCCCATCCTGGTCAAACCGGCCACGGGATCGGTGAACGCCTCCTCGTCCATGCCGATCTCGGCGATCGGCATGGAAGCCCATGCCTGTTCGACGGCCGCCCGGAACAGCGCCTCCTTGGACTCGAACAGATTGAACACGGTCCGCCGGACAACTCCGGCGGCCGCACCGATCTGTTCCATCGAGGACTGTTCGAAGCCGCACTCGAGGAAGACGGTCACCGCCGCGTCCAGCACCTTTTGCCTGGCCGGCGACACGGCCGCACCTGCCTCTGCCATGTTGTCCCCGCGTTCCCCGGTTCGCCCGAACGGTGCACTGCACTGTGTAGTGCACCGTAGCAGGCTCGAGGAGGGCGGGGCGGCAGCTGCTCTCGGAGAACCCTGCGCCGACGAGCGCGAGATCCGGCACGCGCTCCGCTGCACGGGATACGGCAACGATCGGCGAGATGGCCCAGCGCGGGGCTGCGCTGGGCCGCTAGACGGCGGTACGCGGAGCGGGTGGCGCTCGCGGCGTCGGTCCCGCGTCGCGATGTGACCTAGTCCACGTCATCGCCGCGATCCTTGATTGCACTGCACAGTGCAGTGCAAAGTAAGGTCGAACAGGTTGGCCGCGAAGAGAAGAGTCACGCATGGATGCCAGGCGTAGCAGCGGTTTCATCGAACTCAACCAGGGCCGCATGACTTCTCCGGCCGCGGATTTCGCCGATCGGCGCGCTGTGGTCGAAACCCGTTTCGGAACGCTGCAGGGCGTCTGCGAAGAGGGGAACTACGTCTACCGGGGCGTGCCGTTCGCCGCGCCGCCAGTCGGCGAGCTGAGGTTCCGGCCTCCGGCGCCTGTGCCGAGCTGGCCGGGGGTGCGAGATGCCTCCCGCTCCGGACCCGCGTCGGCGCAGATCAATTCGTCGAACGCGGACCGCGTCCGGCAGCTGATCGCCGAACTCGATCCCGGGGTGCCCGGAATCGTGTCCTGGCCGCCGTACACCCCGGCCACCTACGACCAGCCGAACGCGAGCGAGGACTGCCTCTACCTCGACATCTGGGTTCCCGCCGGCGTCGAGGGACCGATGCCCGTCTACCTGTACTTCCACGGCGGGGCCAATGCGGTCAGTTCCGGGTCGTTCCACCTCGAACGCGGGGCGAACCTCGCGCGCGAAGCGCAGGTTGTCGTCGTCCGCCCCAACTATCGGATGGGCGCGCTCGGCTGGGTCCATTTCGGACTGCTGGGCGGCTCCCTCGGCGAGGCGGTGAATCTTGGGCTCCAGGACCAAATTGCGGCCCTGCGGTGGGTGCACGACAACATCGCGGCGTTCGGCGGTGACCCGGACCGGATCACGGCCGCGGGGGAATCGGCGGGCGCGACCGCGGTCTCGCACCTGCTGGCCAACCCCGGCACCAGGCCGCTCATCCGCCGGGCGGTGCTGCAGTCGCTGTCGCCGTTCAACAACTGGTGCACCCAGTGGCGGCCGGAAGCCGAGCAGGTGGCTCGCCTGTACCTCGATCTGCTCGGCATAGACGACCCGGGCGCTCTGGCGACGGTGGAGGTCGAGCGCCTGCTCGCCGTCCAGAACATCATGACCCGGTACGTGCCCGCGGACGCCAACGTCGCCTGGCGCCCGCTCGGTGCGGTCGTCGACGGTGCGTGGGTCCACGAACAGCCAGCCTCCTACTTGTCCACGCCCCAGTCCGAGCTCGACCGGATCGGCGCGGAGAAGTCGCTGGAGGTCATCGTCGGCTTCGCCCGCGACGAGTGGCAGTTCTTCCGAGGCCACTCGCCGACCGCTCGGCACGGCACCGAGCAGGCTGTTCACGCGGTGGCGGAACAGGTCTTCGGCGACCGGGCCGGCGGCGTTCTCGAGGAGTTCCAGGCTCTCCGGCCACCCGGCACGGTGCCAGGGGTGACGTTGTCGGATCTCATGTCGTTCGAGTTCTTCGCGATGTCGTCGCTGGCGATCGCCGCAAACCTGGCCCGGGCGGAGATTCCGGTCTGGGTGTTCCAGTTCTCCTGGGACCTGCCCGGATTGCAGGGGGAGCTGCGGGCGGTGCACACGGGTGACACGCCGTTCCTGTTCCGCAACTACAGCGAAGCCGATCTGGCCCGCTGGCCGGCCTTCGAAGGCATCGACCGGGCCCGGCTGGGCCGCGTCTCGCGTGAGATGGGAGAGCATTACCGCCGGTTCATCCACCACGGCGAGCCAGGCGCGGACTGGGCCCGGTTCGACGAATCGACCGGGGACGTGCTCTGGTTCGGCGAGGAACTCCGGATGTGCTCCGGTTTGCTCCGGCGCCAGCAGGCCGCGGTCACCGCGGCCGGGATCGATTCGGTCGAAGCCCTCGACCGGATCCTCGTGGCCAACCTTCGCCGTCAGCTGGGCGAGGATCCGGCAGAACAGTACCGAAAGGACGACCATGCTCGTCGACGGATGGATTGACACCCACGCCCATTTCTATCCCCCGGAAAACCCGCAGCAGCGTTCGGCGCGCTGGGAACTGATGAAACAGGCCGATTGGCAGACACCGGCGCCGCCGGAGTGGGACCCGGACAGCACGCTCGCGTACATGGATCGAACCGGTATCGCGACGCAACTGCTGAGCAATATCCCCAAATCCACGGCAGCGCTTCGGCTCTCGAACGATTACGGCGCTTCGCTGGTCAACCGGTATCCGACCCGGTTCGGTCTCCTGGCCGCGCTTCCCACCGACGACTGCGACGCAGCTCTGTCCGAAGTGGAGCGAGCCGACACCGACCTCCACGCGGACGGCTACGCGGTGACCTGCCACTACAACGGCGTGTATTTGAGCGATCCGTCGCTCGAGCCGCTGTGGGCCGAACTCGATCGGCGGCGGGCCACCGTTTTCGTCCATCCGGACGCCTATGCCATGGGCGAAATGGGGCGGCCGCCGGTGATCATCGACGTCGCCTTCGAGACCGCGCGCACAGTGACGGACATGCTCTACCGGGCCGTGTTCCGCCGTTACCCCGGCATCACTTTTGTGATCGCCCACTGCGGCGGAGCGCTACCAGTGCTCTCCGGCCGCCTTCGCCTGCTCGGTCTCGAACAATGGGTTCCGAACCCGCAGCACCTGACCGCCGACGAAATGGACCGCCATCTGAAGCGGCTCTACGTCGATACAGCGGCGACCGCGCCGACGGCGCTGGGGCCGGCGGTTGCCATGGTCGGCGCGGACCACCTGATCTACGGGTCCGACTGCGGTGTGCCGTGCACGACCGACGCCACGATGGACGCCAACCTCGCGGCCGTTCTCGGATACGAGCATCTGTCGGTGGCTGAGCGCGAGGCAATCGGTCACAACGCCCTCACCTTGTACCCGAGATTGGCGGAGCGTTTGGACGGACATCGGCAGTCGGAAGGTTCGTGAGCGCACAGAAGACCAGCGCTTTCTACGTGGGCTGCGGGAATACCGACAGACCGTCCGCTGGCTCGCGGGTTCTTGTGCTCCGCCGAAAGAGCTTCGTCGAATGTGCCCGCGTAGAGGACCCTGCCACACATGAGGAACCACTGGCCCGGCACACGCATTGGCCGACCTTGGCACCGTCGTTGACGCCCCGCCCTGCCAGGCAAGCACCTGCAGATCTCGACCTACTGCGTGATCTGCTTCAACGGAGCTTCACACATCAGGCGGCAGATTTGAAGCAGTCCTGATATCCCTTGATCGGCGCGGCCGCGGTCGCGGCGGTGTTCGCTGCGAGCAGCGCCCCTGTCGTGATGATGGCCAGCATTCCGAGGCATCTGAAAATGTCGGCAAAGCCCGGCGATCTCATGATATTTCCCGAATCCTTCCTGGCAACGTGGACGAAGCATTGCGGTTTCCGGGGGATGTCAGCTGAGCGCGCGGCGGAGTTCGGTGACAGCTGTGTCTGGGAATGGGTGCGGCCAGCCCGGGACGATGCCTCCCGGTTTCGTTGCCGCGCTGACGGTCTCGAAGCCGCGCAGGAAGGCGCTGGCGAGTTCATGGCGCGGCGCGACCTGTCGTAGCAGCACTTCGCCTCGTTCGGGCGTCCAGTCCGGCGCGGTGATCCAGGTGCGGATCGCCACCGCGTGCACCACCAGCGCGAGGTGATCCGCTACTGGCGAGGCGAAGTCCAGGAAAACTCCGCCTGGTTCATCGCCCCACAGCACGGACTGCAACTCCACCACCGGTCTCGGGCGTGCGAGGTTCGCGACGGCCTGCGCGAGGTCTCCGAAGGCGTCGTTGAGCCCCGTTGCGTGGAAGGTTTGCCGTTGAGTGCCGGAGCCCATCGTCAGCCTGCACCAAGCCGAGCGGAATTCGAACGTGACGTCATCAGTCATGGCGCAATTCTCCCTGACCGGTTGGACACCAGTTTTCCGGGCAGGTGTCCGTCTGTTCTCCCGGGCGAATGATCAGATCAACGTCGTGACCCTGGGCGGGCCTAACTGATCCCGCGTCGGCAGGAGTTCTTGCGATGCTCCTGTCCCCATTCCGGTCGCACGGCGGTCGCTTGAAATCATCTGGCGGCGGGCAGGTTCAGGAACGAGCGCAGCCGCCGGTGCGCGGCGTCAGTCTGCCCGCTCTCCGGCGCGCGGGGGAGCATTTGGTCTGAGGCCGGGGTGAGGGGCATCTGCCGATGCCGCGGACTGATGGTCGATGCGCAGTTTCCGGCCCTCTCAAGGAAAAACCGATGTCGAAAAAATCCTCGCTGGTGTCAGCCACGTAATTCCTGCGCGGACACGGTGCCGTGCGCAAGCGATGCCGCAAGCGCCGCGGCCAGCGAGCGCCGCCAGGGTGGCTCTTCGCCGATAATTGTTCCGATCACAGCTATTCTCCCCATTGCTCAAGGAATCGAGTACATGCGAGCGGGCGCGAAGCACCGGATGGCGTGCGCCGATCCACGCCCCTGCGGTGACGCTGACACCGCATATTCGCAGCGGTGAGGCGAATAAATCCCCCCTGCATGCAGCTGATTCTCCCGACCAAGCTCTGCGACCCTGACATTTCCACAACTGCCATGACCGGCGCAAGGATGGTCGGCGCACCATAGACGAGTGAACATCGCGGCCGTTCGTCGGCTGTTTCGAATCGGTCCGTCGCGCGCGGGACAGTCAGTCAAAAACCAGAAGAGAAACTGCTTGGAGAACCGATTTCGGGGAGCCGTGACGATTTAGCATGTCTCACCTGCGCGCATTCATCCGCGCTGACATTCGCGCTTGTCGGCCCCGTCAGAATGGATTCGCGGCCGGTTTGCGCTTGTTTCCGCGGATCCGCCTGGCGAGAGTGCCCTCCCGTCGGAGCTTCGGTCCGGAAGCCGGCGGAGCATGATCTTTATGCAGTTCGGCGAGAGCGGTGTGTTGCGGCGGCGACTTTCGCTTGCGGCTGCTGCGTGTTTCCGCGCTGAAATACCCGGAAGAACCTCTGGCCCGAACCGGAATCCGGCAACGAGAACTCCGCCAGCAAGGACTCGGTCGAGAACGCAATGAAGAAGGCCGTGTGTGCTAAGAAGGCCACCCTGGCCACGGCCCAGAAGGCCATGCTGGCCGACTGAACCACCGCCGAATCCAAGCTCGGCATCGGTGGCCCCCGGCGGAGCCCGGTTCCGTCCGGCCGATGCCGGTCCTCGTCTCTGAACCGGCGGCAAAAGCAGCGAAATCCTCTTTCTCATGCGGAATCCTTAGCCACGTCGACACCGTCCCGGTTCGTGGGTGTTTCACCGGCCGGATAGGTCCAGTCCGCTGTCGTTGCGCCACCAGGGTGACCTGAAGAGGTTTTTCGGGCTTTCGGGCTGGTTGTTGTTACAAAGCAGGCGTTGTCGGCGATGAAGCTGTTTGCATGATCGTGTTCTGCCGCGCCGTCTGGTGTCGTCCAGGGCCTGTAGACCTCGGGTCCGAGTGTTTCCGGCGCGGTTCGTGCTGCACTCAGTTCGTTCGAGGGGAAGAATATGAGGCACAGATCTGCGTTGGCGGTCTCCGCCGTGACGTTAGGGGCGCTGGTGGTCGCAGTACCGCACACCGCGTCCGCCGCGCCGCACAGAGTGGCACCGCCGACCACGGTGTGGACTCCACCGGCGACAGTGAACAAAACTCCGACCGGCGGCCAGCCTCCGGCTGCGGCGTGGCAGCCAGGTTACAAGCCGGGGATCGCCGCGGTGTCCTCGTGCGGGGCGAACGAGACGGGGTTGCTGCCGCAGTATCCGTTGGAGCGGTTCAAGATTTCGGACCGGATGGAAGCGCTGGTCAACACTCACGACGGAAACCTGACCATCACGCAACGGCAGCTGACGGTCAAGGGCGCCGGCGAGAACCTGTCGCTGTCGCAGGTGTACAACAACCAGCGTCCGGGCAACGGCAGCTTCGGCACCGGCTGGACGCTCAGCCACGGCCAGGACGTCGGCCTGACCTTCACCGGCGCAGACGTGGTCCTGCACGGCGATTCGGGCTACTGCGCCACCTTCACGCGCAAAGCCGACGGCAGCTACACCCCAGCCCCCGGCGTGCACGCCGCGTTGAGCAAGGGCTCCGACGGCAAGCACAGCCTGATCTTCGACAGTTCCAACGAGCGCTGGACGTTCAGCCCGGCGGGCTGGCTGCTGTCGGAGGCCGACCGCAACGGCAACACCGTCACCCCGCGCTACAACTCCGACGGCACCACCGCCTCGATCACCGACACCCAAGGCCGCGTCACCACCTTCGGCTACAGCAACGGGCTGGTCTCGGCGATCACCGACCCGACCGGCACCACCGCAGCGACCTACCGCTACAACAACGCCGGACAACTGACCGACTTCACTGACCGGTCCGGCACGTCGATGCACCTCACGTGGACCGGCACCGGGGATCTCGCCTCGATTCAGGACCCCAACGGCACCACCTACAGCTTCGCCTACGACGGTGCGCACCGGGGCACCGAAGTGAAATTCCCCCGCCAGACCGGACAGGTCAAGACCATGTTCGGTTACGGCAGCGGGCAGACCACCGAAACCGACCCCAACTCGCACTCCGCGACCTACAAATACGACACCCAGGGGCGGCAGACCTCGGCCACCGACGCGCTCGGGCACACCCTCGCGCAGACTTGGACCGCCAACAGCGACCTGCAGACCTCCGTCGACGGGCTCAACAACACCACCACCAACAGCTACGACCCGCTCAACAACCTGATCGGCACTCAGCTGCCCACGACTGCGAAAGCCAGCGTCGGTTACACCGACGCCGCCCACCCGCATCTGCCCACGACTGTCACGAACCCGGCCGGGGACAAGATCTCCCGCAGCTACGACAACGCCGGGAACGTCACGAAGATCCACTCCGACGGCCTGAACACGGATCTGCAGACGCTGACCTACACCCAGCCGCTGGGACTGGTGTCGACCAGCGTCGACGGCAACGGCCACGTCACCCGCTACAGCTACGACAATGCCGGAAACCTCACCACCGTCACCCCGCCCACCCCGCTCGGCGCCACCCGCTACACCTACGACTCGCTGTCGCGGGTGTCCTCGGTGACCGATGGGCGCGGGATCCGGCTGGACTACGGCTACGACAAACTCGACCGCGTCGTGTCCGTCACGAGGCACAGCGACGGCGTTGTGCTGCAGGCCGCGGCTTACGACAACAACGGCAGCCTCACTCGCCGCGACACCGCCACCGCCACCCATGTCTTCGGCTACGACACCGGCGGGCAGCTGCTCACCGACACCCGCACCGACGACAGCAGCCCCGACGAGCACCTCGCGTACGGGTACGACCTCGCTGGGAACCTCACCTCCGTCACTGATCCCGGCGGCCAGAGCGTCTACGGCTACGACGCGGCGAACCGGCTCACCTCGCTGGCGGACCCGTTCGGGCAGACCACGACGTTCGGCTACGACAACGCCGACCGCCGCACCAGCACCACCTGGCCCGGAGCCGGAACCCAGACCAACGCCTACGACAACTCCGGCCGCCAAACCAGCCTGACGGTAAAAAACGCCGCCGGAACCCAGCTGCTGCAGACCACCTACAGCTTCACCCGCAGCGGCGGCGCGGACTCCGACCAGATGCAGTCCACAACCGACGCCACCGGCACCACCAACTACGCCTACGACGCACTGCAACGCCTGAAGACCGCCGGTCCCACCGGCTACGAGTACGACAACGCCGGCAACATGACCAAACTCGGCGCCGCCACCTTGACCTACAACGCCGCCGACCAGCTCGTCAACGACGGCCGCACCCGCAGTTACGACACCGCCGGCAACCTCACCGGCTCGACCAACCCCGACGAAACCAACAACTACAGCGACACCGGCCAGTTCGTCTCCGGCAGCGACGCCGCCGGCAACAGCTTCACCGCCACCTACGACACCCTCGACCAAACCCAACCCCACCAGTTGAAATACACGACCAGCAGCGGAACCACCACCAACCGGTTCACCACGACGGCGCTGGGCATGACCCAGGCCGTCCACAACGGGGCACGCACGAGCCTGACCCGAGAGCCGAAGGGGGCGATCGTCACCGAGAAGACCGGGACCGGCGCACGCTACAACGTCGTCACCGACTACCAGGGCAGCGTCGTCGCCCTCATCTCCACCACCGGCACCGTCGCCGCGACCTACCGCTACGACCCCTACGGCGGCACCACCGCCACCGGCCCCAACGCCGCCGACAACCCATTCCACTACCTCGGCCACTACCAATACGGCGTCGACCTGCTCCTGGGCTACCGCTGGTACTTTCCCGGCTGGGGCCGCTTCCTCACCCCCGACCCCACCGGACAAGAAACCAACCACTACGCCTACGCCCACAACGACCCCATCAACAACGCAGACCCCACCGGAGGTTTGAGCCTCGGGCACGCACTCGCCGGGGCGCTCATCGGCGGCGCCGTCACTCTTATCGTCAGCGCGAGCCCGTTGGGACCGTGGGGTGGCGCCGTCGTCGGAGGCTGTGTCGGCGGACTGGTCACCGCAGCTCTCGACCACGCGAACTTGGCAGCGGGATGCGGGATCGGCGTCGCCACAGGAGTCATCGGCAAGGGATTCGGCAGTTGGTCCAAGGCACTGAAATCACCTTTCAACAAATAAGTTGACCATGGCTCGGCGGCGGGTGTGCTGGCACTCACGACAGCACACCCGCCGCGCACTACAATGATCCCGTAGGAGGGCGATCCCATGCCAGGAGCGAAGAAGTTCGCGTGGTTGCCGTTTGCGATACTCGTGGCGTTCGCAGCCGTCGCAGTTGTGATAGCCCTTTCCGTACCCGGCGCAGAATTCATGCAGTATGTTGGAATTGGATTTTTCGTCGCCGCGATCGCCCAGGCGGCAAGCTTCTTCTTTAGAAGAGAGAATAGCTAGGCTGGCGATAAATCCGACGACGCCGCAGTCCGTTCCGCTGCCGGTGCGGCGTCGATATGCTCCCGTGCGACTGCCGACGACTTCTGAACCGAGGCCTTTCCCCTTCCCTGTCCCCGTCAAACAAGAAACCAAACACGACGCCTGTTGTCACCGGGCACTGTCCGCGGCCTGCATGACTGGTACCGAGTGCAGCTCCTGAGCGTCTGTTTGATGAATTCCACTGGTGTGACGGGGGATCGGCTGGGTCCGGGTTGTGCGACGGATCCATGTGGGCTGTCAGGTGGTGCTCGTTCTCTTCTTCTGCCAGACATCAGTTGCGTCAGGCGCTCGGAGACCGGTAGTTGTTGCTCGCTTTGCCGGGACTGGTGGCGGCGAGCCCGATAGGCTGTCCGTCGTTTGACGTGGTTCGGTTCGTAGCCTTCGGTTCGGGGAGCCGAAGACGGCCACGCGTCGGGGTCCTCGGCTTCCAGCGGCGCGATCGGGTCGGCGAGCCAGATGTGGAAGAAGCGCACGGAGTTGCAGCAGTCGCGGATCGTGCGCGGGCTCTTGTCTCAGTCTTGAGTGACATAGCCCACTCGTTGCTCAAGACCTGCCAGGCTGGCGGAGTCAAAGTCAGTGCTCGCGCGCGCAGGCGAAAATCCTCAACCAGGAGCCCCCCAAGCTCCGCCCCAGCACCCGCCCCGCGCCCCACGGCACGAAAAAGGGGCTGAACCCGCAGGTCCAGCCCCTCAACGCGAGTCGGGATGACAGGATTTGAACCTGCGACCCTCCGCTCCCAAAGCGGGAACGGCTAAGCGCAGTGCTACACCAGTATAGCGCCTGGTCGACGATGAGCGGAAATCATCAAATAGGAGGGTCGCAGATTGATCTTGTCTGTCCGTCTAAATCGGCGGTACTCGATGGGGATGACGTCGGGTTGCGAGGTGACTTTCGGTGTTCGGCCGTGATGCGGAGTTAAGATGTTTTGTCGTGGCATCCTGGCTAGTTTCGGCCTCGAAGTCGCCGCAGCTTGGGCGGACGGAGGAGGGCAAGCACGGGGTCGAAGGTGACCCGGTAGCGGATGATGTCGTCGTCGATGGGGCCGGGGATGGTCCGGAGCATCGGCTTGTAGCTCGTCCGATCAACGTCCAAGTATTCGTCTACGGCGACCGGGGCTTCGACGACTTCGGCATACCAGATGGTGGCGACTCGTTCGTTGGCACGTGACTCGCAAACCAAATAAAAGCCTGACCGGGATATCTTGCGTTCCTTTATGCGCCTGGTGGAATGAAGGTCGAAAGGGGCTTTAATATAGTCGCGCCACGACAGGGGTCGCTGGAATGGTGAGCTGGTCCCGTCGTGGGCGCCGTCCAGTTCTTGAATGGATATCCATTCTTGCTGAGTGCGCCGGTCTATCCAGTCGAATGAAGTCGTAGCGCCGGCTGGCAGAACAGCCCGATTGAGGTCGGCTGGAGCGCCGTCCAGAACCATGATGGATTGGTTGCGATGGAAAGCCCAGCTGCGGCGGCGGGCCTGGGGGTGATCATGGAGGGTCAGGAGCAGTTCGTGGTCGGTGTTGTTGACCAGTTTGCCGCGCGCGACGACCTCCAGGTTGTCCGACTCGTGTCGTTCAGCCCAGCTGTGTGCTTCGGCTCCGAGGAGCCCGTCATGATACTGTGCGGTCGCTGTTCGGTGCTCTACCTCGGTAAGCGTGAGCGTCGCAATTGGTGTGTGGTTCGCGCGGGCGTCTTCGTAGTTGACTTGGCCGATGGTGCTGGCAACGTCGAGTGATCGGATGCCTGTGCGAGCGCTCCTCCGGGCGTAGAGCACCGACACGAGCGCGATCGCGACCGACGCCCAGCTGACCCACTCTGTGTGCATACGCCCCCCTGCGCGTCACCAGTTGATATCGATCATGCCATCTGATCGATACTCGGGGAACTGGTAGAAGGGCTGGTCAGGGTCTCTGCGCTGTAGTGCGGTGCAGACAGCTCTGCTTGGAGGCGGCCTCAGACGCTGCGTGACGGAGCGTGCTTGCCGTAGCTTGCAGGGCTCTCGGGTGTCGCACTGCAGGTACTGCTGTCCACCGCTGCCGGTCAGCGACCGTGTTCTCGAAAGGCTGTCGGCAGCCGTTCGGAACATGCCGCAGCCGCGACCAGGGGACCTGGACACGTGGCGGCTGACGTTCACCTGCGGCCACGCGGTGGAGAAGCAGCAGCATCGCTCGAACAGCTACTGGATCGGGAGCACGGCAACGTGCGAGGACTGCCAGCAGACCCGCGGCATCGTAGAGAAAGAGAAACTGCCCGCCAGCGAGATACGGCGTCGCGACCACCAGGAGCGGTTGATGAGGGAGTTAGAGCAAGCCCAGCCGGAGCGTGACCGTGCGAAGACGAAGGCCGACGCCGCAGCACGCCGGGTGACCACGATCCAACGCGACCTGGCGGCCCTGGATGCAGCACCGTGCTCAACTGCGAACTAGCCTGCGACAGTGTTCGGCACGCTTGGCCATCGACATCCGCTCCCAGTGGGAGATGCACGATCCCGGCGTGAGCGGAACGCGGCAGCAGCGACGACCTCGCCGCGATAGTGCCCGATGCGACGCTGAGCCAATCGTTGAGCTGTATCTGCTCCCCGGCTGCAAAGGCGTTCTGACGCTTTGCTCGGGTCAGAGGGCGCGCAGGGCGTTCATGATCAGCAGGGTCAGGGTGACGGTGCCGGCGAAAGCGATGCCGCCGCTGGTGATCGCGGCGGTGATGGTGGCTCCGCTGGCGGAGGCGAGGATGCCGGCGACGAGGGCGACGATGACGCCGAGCAGGACGGCGATGATGACGAGGAGCACCCGTGGGGGTGCTTGCTTGTCCATGCGGCGGTGGGCTCCTTCACGGGAGTTCAGCGAGACAGGCTGAGCAGCGCTGAGAGACTACCATCACGCGAGACTAAGCGAGATAGCATGTAGATTGCCGTATGGTGTTCATACCGTCCGTGCTGTCCTGGGACGGACGGCTGCGTGAGATCCCGGACGACCGGAGGGGCGGGCATGGTTCGTCGCACGACCTCGGTTGATCCTGCGAATGGGCCGCTGGCGGAGTTCGCTGCTGAGCTGCGCGCCCTGCGCGCAACGTTGGGACGGGATGCGCCGACGGTCGACCAGATCAGCGCTGCTGAGAAGATTCCGCGTTCGACGTTGTACGCGGCGTTGAAGGGAACCCGGTTGCCGAGCCGGGAGACAGTCGCCGCGTTCGCGCACGCCTGGGGCGGCGACGAAGCGGAGTGGGTGGCCAAGCAGGTCGCGCTCGAGCACCAGACGGCTGAGCGCGCGACGCGGCGGTATTCCCAGTCGTTGCGGGACGGCAGCACTTGGTTGACGGTGCAGCCGGTCCGCACGGTCCTGGTGGTCGTCGGCTCGGTTGCGTCCGTGGTTCGGGCGCTGGATGTGGTCGAGCTGTTCGGGTCTGACTTGCGGACACAGGTCGTGACCACGGTGGAGGGAGGGTTCGCGTTTTTCCGCCAGACGTCCAGTGTCTTGGCGGAGCTGGGAATGGTGGAGATTCCGTGGGCTGAAGCGCGGCGGCGATCGTTCGATTTGGTGCTGGCCATGCACTACAGCGCGGAGGCAGCTCAGGTATCCGGGCCGTTGGCGGTCATCCTGCCGCCGTCGGCTGACAAGTCCCTCATCGCGACAATGGCGGAGAATCCCAGTGTGGCGCAGTCTTCGGTCACGCGACTCCGACAGCCGGCCGTGGGCAACCAGCTCCGGCCTCACGCGTTTCGCCGACCGGATTTCGTGGGGGCAGCCGACGACACCGGCCGCCAGCGCATCACGGAACGGCTGCCTGGCCTGGCCGATCACGTAGCGACCGTGGGCGATCCGTATTTCGACCGCATGATGGCGAGCTGGCCCGAGCGTTCCGCGTATCGCCAGGTTCTCGGCGTTGACGCGAATCAGCGGCTGATCGTCGCGTGTTCCACGTGGGGAATGAGATCGCTGTTCGCGCGGGACCCGCAGTTGGTCAACCAGTTGCTCGCCGAACTGCCGCGCGAGAAGTATCGGGTGGCGTTGATCCTGCACTCGACTGTGTGGACAGGCCACGGGGCATGGCAGGTCACGTCATGGCTACGGGACGCGATTGCTGACGGCCTGCTGCTGGTTCCACCGCTTCAGGGCGAGCGAGCGACTCTCGTCGCCGCGGACTGCGTGCTCGGCGATCACGGGGCGATGACTTATTACGCAGCAGCCCTGGGACACCCCGTTCTCACGCTCGGCAACCACGCAACGGACTTGGCCCCAGCGTTCGACACCACAGGGGCGCTGGACCCGGCGGGGGATCTGTCCGAGCAGTTGGAGTCCGCGATCGTCCGAGCCGCGCAAACCGGAGGTGATTCGACGCCGCGACTCGATGACCCAACGACGGCATCCTACAGTGGCGCGTTGCGCGAAAAGCTCTACCAGCTGCTCAAACTTGAGCCACCGGTACGGGACCCACAGCTACGTCCGGTCGAAAAACCGCGCTACGCCAACGATTCCTCATAACTACCGAGCGCGGTGGGTGCCGGGATCAGTAGGTCAGCGGAGGCCGTGGCCTGCTGCCAGGTGGGGCTTCTGGGCGAGGAGCGTTTCCAGCCTGCTGTCGGGCCAGAGGTCGACGTGGGGTGCGGCACCGCTGTTGTTGTGTTTCTCGGCCAAGCTCACGGCGTCTGCGGTGAAGCGGCCGGTGGTCGCGATGATGAGGCCGCGGATCAGCGGCGGTTCCCACAGCTTCACGATGGCCAGAGTCTCGGATACCTCGGCGGGTCCGACGGACCGTGCGAGCCAGTGTTTGGCTTGGACGATGACTCGCTCATTGCGTACTCCGCCGGCGCTGTCGCGAAGTTTGCGGTCCAGAGAGAGGTCTCGACCGCGGTCGGCGGCTCGGGTCTTCATGAGCCATTGCACGTTCTCGTGTTCGGGAAAGCTGCGGAGCAGGTCGTAGAGGAGGCGTTCGAAACCGTCGTCGTCGAGGCGTTCCCAGGGCAGAGCTGTGGTGGCGGCTCCCGTGAGGCGACCGCCGGCGGCATGGCCGAGATCGATGTCAGGGACGGTGAGCGGGTCGCTGTCTGCGAGTGCACCCGCTTCGACGTCAGGACGGATGCTGGGCCAGTCGAACTCGGCGATGTCGTGCCAGTCGTGTCCCTGCCCGAAGTGCAGGTGGCGGTGGAGGTCACTCCAGCGACCCCGGCGCTGAGCCGTGTCGCCGAGCAGCCGCTCGATCTCATCAACAGCGGCGGTGACGTTATCGACCTCGGGACCTGCGAGCGGTGTCATGGAGTCGCGCGCCACGCCAGCGATGATGCGAGGCAGCGAGGTATCGATGACCGTCGTGAGTTGGGCGAGCCGTTCACGGGCAGCACGGCGGCGGGCGCGGTTGAGCAGATACCGGTACTCGGCGAGGTCCTTGGCCGGCTTCTCCCCGGCCTCGTCCGCACGGATCGGGGGTTCACTGATCTCGAAATAGTCGATGTACGCCTGCCCGAGTTCGTCGATGTCGGGCAGCTCGTCGGTGATGGTCCAGCCGTCGATCTGCGGCAGGCCGGCCAGCAGGTCTGACCACGCGCGCCGAAGGTCGTCGTACTCGGGATCCGAGCCCCGTGCGGGCGAGGTGGGCACGAACGGCTGGGCACGCCGCCATACGTCCTCAAGCTTGGTGAGATTGGCCGCGGTCCGGTCCATGGCGTTCAGCAGATCCTCAAGCTCCACGCCGTCAGTCTTGCAGATCGAGGGCACGCATCCGAGCTAGGACCGCTGCAGGCGCCCTCGCGTATGGGCCTACCGGAGCGTTGGCGACGAGCGCCGCGAACACACGGTCACTTTCGCCGATGGCGACCTCGTGTGGCGGCATCGCGGAGGCGTCGAACTCGGCGATGATCTTTTCTGCCTGCCTTCGCTCCCATATTTGTGCTCGCTGGTCGAACTCGCGGAGATGGCGCTCCACGAGTTCGTCGCGTTTGCGGTTTCGCTCGGTCTCGGCCGAGACGGCCTTTGCTGGTTAGCAAGCTGTTTGCGTTGCAACGCCAGTTGCCGTAACGCGGCGGCGGCTGCCCCAGAGCCGCCGAGCGCGGCAACCCAAGTCTGCACGTCGTTCCAGCGGAAAGTCATCACGACATCGTAGAGTCGCAAGTCGCTTGCTGGGGAGGACATCGTTCATGGGCTCTATCGGACGTAGATGCTTCTCGGGTCCATTTTCTCCCGGCGAAAGAAGTCTCCGAATGCCCAGCGTGGAGTGTGGTTGTGCTGGGCGGGCTGTTGCCAAGGATATTTCAGGGCCGCCGTTGAAGCCTTGCGCCCTAGGCGAAGTCATTTCGATCGGCACGAGCGTCGCGTTCATCAGAGCTTGACGAGTCGAGAAGCTCGAGCTGCCTGCGGATCTGGGCTGCCAGGTGGGGATCGAGATCCGCTAGGACGATGTGGGCTTCGCGCCACGTTTCCTGTGCTCTGTCCGGCAAGTTGACGTCGTGGAAGATCGTCCCGAGATCGTTCAGAACCTCTGCGTTAGCGCGGTCCGTGTGATGGTTTCGGAGGAGAGCGGCGGCCTGATTAAGGTGGCTTATTGCGTCGTCGCTGTGCCCTCGCTGATGGTAGGCTTTCGCCAGAAAACGCAGGCCGATGGCCTTTAGTTCTATCGCGCCAATGGAGCTGACAATATCCAATCCTTGTTTGAAGCAAGTGATAGCTTGGTCGAGTTGCCCCATTCCATGACGGGCACGCCCGAGTTCGATCAGCATGAGTCCTTCGTTGCGCTGGTGGCTTATGGCCCGGTATCTGGTCAGAGCTTGCTTGCTGTGGTCCGCCGCTTCTGTGAAGCGGCCAAGGTCGTTGAAGGTTCTGGCGAGTGCGCCTAGAGCGGCACCTTCTCCGAATTTGTCGCCGATCAGTGCTGCAATCTGCAACGCTTGCTGATGGCAGGTGATGGCCTCGTCGAATCGACGGGCGCCGTTGAGTGCTTCACCGAGGTGGCCGTAGGCCCATCGTTCACCGAGCTTGTCGCCTAGGTGCTGGGCGGCGGCGAGTCCGAGCTGGTGCATCTCGATCCGATCTGCGTCAGGACGTTCTTCATATCCGTCGACAGCGTTAGGCAGTTGCCAACCGACAATGTGCTGTCCTACAACGGGTGCGTGGCGGATCAGGGCCATCAGGTTGGCGAACTCGGCGGCGAACCAGCTGCGGGCGTGGTCACGTTCGGTGAATCCCAACGATCTGCAATTCGGCGTGCGCGGGGTGACCGGAATTTCCGGGTGCTGCGGGTAATAGGTGAACAGTGCGGCGTGCGCGGTATGGAGGTACCACTCGAACAACTGTTGCGTCGCGGCGTCTCGGGAGTCGCCCGGCTCGTCGGCCGCGGCGCGCTCGGCCGCGTAGACCCGCAGGAGGTCGTGGAACTGGTAACGATCCCGTTCGGTCTCGGTGAGCAGGTGCGCTGCGGTCAGGGTGTCGAGCCGCCTCCGTGTCTCGGTACCGCTGGTTCCGGCGAGCGCGGCTGCGGCGTCGAGGCCGATGCTGGGTCCGGGCTGTAGGCCCAGCAGGCGGAACATGCGTGCTGTGTCGGCAGGAAGCTCGCGGTAGGACCAGGAAAATACGGTGCGCACGGCAGTATCCTCATCGTCGGAAGAGAGGACGTCCAGACGGTGACGTTCGAGGGCCAGGTCGTCTACGAGGTCGGCAACAGTGCGGTGCGGGCGGTCTACGACATGTTCCGCGGCAATCCGCAGGGCTAGGGGCAGATAGGCGCAGCGGCGGGCGAGTTCAGCGGTTGCCTGTGTTTCACGTCGGGCTCGGCTGGGCCCGATGACCTGCTCCAGCAGGACATTCGCTTCGGTTGGGGCGAGCAGATCGAGGTTGATGCGGTGCGCGCCGTCGCGGGCGGCAAGCCCGGACAAGCGGCTGCGGCTGGTCACGAGCACGAGACAGCCTGGCTCGTTCGGCAGCAGCGGCCGGATCTGGTCGGACGCCGCGGCGTTGTCCAGCAGCACGAGCATCCGGCGGCCTGCCAGCAGTGATTTGAACAAACCTTCTTTGGCGTCGGCGCTTCGGGGAATCCGTTCTGGTGGTGTGCCCAGCGCACGCAGGAATGAGTCGAGCACGTGTACGGCGGTCAGCGGCGGGCCGGAGTCGTAGCCGCGGAGGTTGACATACAGCTGTCCGTCGGGAAATCGGCCCTGTACGCGGTGCGCCCAGTGCACCGCCAGCGAGGTCTTGCCGATCCCCGGTGCGCCGGCGATCGCGGAGATCACGACCGTCGAGGAACCTTGCGAGGAATCTTTGTCGAGCAAGGCGTCGAGCGTGCTCAGTTCTGCGTCGCGGCCAGTGAAATGGGTGACTTGCCGTGGCAGTTGCCGGGGCGGTGGAGGGCTGTCCGGCCGGGCGGCGCCATGAAGATGAACGCAGCCGGAGACCTGGCCGACTTGGACGACCTGGCCCGCGTCACCCTTCGCTGTATTCGCGACGTTTCCTGGCCTGTTCTCCCCTGCGTCCACGACGTATCTCCCCCAATGTTTCGAGGTAGCGCTGAGCTGTGCTTCTGAACCGTCGAGTATCGAAGATACGGCTGTTGGGGCGGCTTCTGGTACCTCGACTCGGCTGGATACCTGTGGCCAGTTGAATGCTGGAGCCGGCCCGAAGTTCATGATCGTGTAGGCAGGACGGTCAGATGCTGAGCAGGAGGCGACGGTGTAGGAGGTCGAACCCAGTCGGTCTCAGGCTCCACTCATTGTTTGTAGAGCCAGCTGCAGAGCTGAGAAGTGGCCGCGGCCCTTGAATCCAGGGTCGACGTTGTGTTGTGCACTGCGACAGCATCGGGCTAGCAAAGCGACACCACCGCTCTGGTCCGGCAAGTCGAAGCGAGCTATACGGGGCTGCGGAGCGATTGCGCCGAAAGATTGGCGGTCTGGTCGGGTCCAGAAGTTATATCGCCGTCGCAATAGCGCTGAGTGACTGCGCGAGCCGGTGAATGGGTGACGGCCGGCGGAGACTGCGAAATACGGGTGCTTGGGGTTAAGCGCGGCGGCGGTTGTCGCGATGATAGGGGTGCAGGAAGTTGCGGGGGATGCGCCACTTGGTCCCTGAGCGGCACGGCCATCCGGCGGAGGAGGCGGCGTTCCTGGCCTTGGGCAGCGGAGCGGCGGCCTGGCTGACCTATGCTGCGGCCAGCGGCGCCCGCCGGATCCGCCCGAAGATGGCCGAAGCCGTCACCCTGACCAAGCTGCACCCGGCCGCGGAAGTCGACCAGGCGCTCGGGATCGCCGCGATCGCTGGAGAGCTCGAGTATTCGACGATTGTGGCGTTACGTCGAGCCGATCAGGCGCACGATGAACGACCGGCTTGCTGCTGGCGGTCTGCCGGATCGAGAGATCATTGACATCTACGATTCGCTCCTCATCGCACGTCGGCGGAACTGCACGCGAGCGCGAGAAAGGGCGCTGCTGATCGCGGATGCCGCCGGCCTTCTTACATCGGAGCGGGACGAGTTCTTGGACGCGGTCGAGTTGCGTGCCGCGGTGGGTGGCTCATGCCGTCTCCGCGGCGAAGCCGTACCCACGAGGCCTGGGACGCTGGACATCAGCGTGGAGATTGATCCGCTCGACGTGAATGTGGCGGCGCAACGGGCCAAGACGGCCAGGTTGGCCAGACTTGTGCTGAGGGATGGGATGGTGCGCCGTACTGCGCGATCTCTTTAGAAGTTGCTGGACGGCTCGACGCAGTCGTCGGTGGGCATGTCGCAATGCTGGCAACGGCCGGCCGACGGCGAACGTGCCTCGTCGGCGGCAATCGCCCCGGGGGCCGAGGTTGTAGTAGCAGCTGGATTGCACGTGACCTCCACATTCACCGCGCGAGTGCGTTGACAAGAGGATGGCGAACGGACCAGCCGCAACTCGACAGAACATTCGGGGGATACTGCGCGCGGACCGACCGGGCGGCTGGTGCCGACGATCGTGGTCGGGGCATCGGGTTGCGCAAACTTCGCCGATGGCCCCGCGATCAACAACTCCGCCGCAAACGGCGAACCCAGCCTCGCAGCGCCGCCGGCGATCGGCGTGGGGCTGCACAACGCCACCGAATGGATCGGTATCGTCGCGCCACTGCTGCGTGGCGGGCTGCACCAGTTCCCTGCTCGGCGCGCTCGCGGGCGCCGTCACCTACGGCACCGGTCACCTCATCCGCGCGTCGGCAGGATGTCGCTGGTGCTGAACTGGATTGCCGGCTCCGCGCCGATGTTCGGACGCCGCGGACGTCCGCGGCCGAGTTTGGGCTGGCGACCGAGAAGCGGATCAGATACGCCACGACGACGAACTTCGCGAGGTGGCAGCAGGGCGCTAGGCAAGCTGACAAGGTTAGCTGCTGTTCTGGGACCGGTCCCCATGCTGCTGGCTACGGCCGAGGACGCGGCACCAGTGGGTGAACCTCGACGGAACCACGGCCTGCCGATCAACCACCGCCGCACGAGAGGGGAGACGTGATACGTCGTAGTGTACTAATCGGCGCGGCCTTGCTCGGGTAGGTGAGGCGCGAACTATGCGGCGCTATGTCGGAGTGTTCGAAGAGGATTTCATCTTTTGGCGTCCAAGGGGTTCCTTGCTCGAAGGCGGGTCATGCCCTCGAAGGGATAACGCCGTCCACCTGCGGATGTCGAATGGTTGCAATTTGGCGAACGATTCGATAACGTAAATTCGAACGCGGCTCCGCTTGGGTGTCCTGTGAGTCAGAACGTCGGAATGAGCATGCATTCCTGCGATGCCCGCGCGGAGCGGCATCGCAGGGCCGGTGGAATCGTGCCACTGTCCGGGGGTGTCCACGGTCTCGAACACGCATTGCGCTGCTGGTGCTGCAAGCATGCCGACGCGTTCCGGCAGCCCGCGTCACGATCCAGGTCAGTCTCAGGGCCAGTCGTCGCTGCCCGAAGTCGGTGAGGCAGGTGCGCTCGCTGTCGCTGTGCGTATTGCCGAAATGTCCGTTCATGCGGAGCGGTTCGCGACGGTGAATACAGCCCGGTGGCGGGCGGGGAAAGATCGTGACACCTCGTGGCAGTGCCGCTCCGGCGGTCGGCTCGTGGACTTTGTCCCTCCGTGGAGAATGCGGAAAAAACCGGTTCCGCGAAGTGGTTCTGTCCTGCTCGAGTCAGCTAACTTGAACCCGTTGTAAATTCACCATGCGCGCGTCAAAAAGCGACTCACCTGCACGTTACGCCGATTGGCCGCACCTGTGCGGATTTGCCCCCCGCTGGTGACTTGGACACGGCCTGGTCCTATTCTTCTAGAATGGCCGAAGACACAGATCAGGCGGAGATGGGCGCGATGAGCGGCGGATCGATCCACACGCCCCTGGACATCGCCGCGGTGCGCGCCGATTTCCCGATTCTGGACCGGCGGATGGCCGGGGACCAGCCGCTGATCTATCTCGACTCGGCGAACAGTTCCCAGAAACCCCGTCAGGTGATCGAGGCGATGGCGCGCCATTACGAATTGCACAACGCCAACGTCGCCAGGTCGGTGCACCAGCTGGGAACGGAGTCCACCGAGGCGTTCGAGGCGGCCCGGGACCGGATCGCGGCGTTCATCGGCGCGCCGGACCGCGACGAGGTCGTGTTCACCTCGAACTCGTCGGCGGCGTTGAACCTCGCCGCCAATGTCCTGGTCTGGGCCGAGCCTCCGCTGGGCCTGCGACCCGGCGGCGAGGTGGTCATCACCGAGATGGAGCACCACTCCAACATCGTGCCCTGGCAATTGGCGTGCGAGCGGTCCGGCGCGACGCTGCGCTGGTTCGGGGTGACCGACGAGGGCAGGCTCGACCTGTCGAACATCGACGAGCTGATCACCGAACGGACCACCGTGGTGTCGCTGGTGTGGGTGTCCAATGTGCTGGGCACGGTCAACCCGGTCGCGGAGATCGCCCGCAAGGCGCACGAGGTCGGAGCCTTGGTGGTAGTGGACGCTTCGCAAGCGGTGCCCCAATTCCCGGTGGACATGGCCGCTCTTGGCGCGGACCTCGTCGCGTTCACCGGGCACAAGATGTGCGGCCCCACCGGAATCGGCGTGTTGTGGGGGCGCAAAGACCTGCTGGCGCAACTGCCCCCGTTCCTCGGCGGCGGCGAGATGATCGAAACCGTGCGGATGCATGGCTCGACCTACGCCGCGCCGCCGCATCGCTTCGAGGCCGGCACCCCGCCGATCGCCCAGGCCATCGGACTCGGCGTCGCGGCGGACTACCTTTCCGGGCTGGGCATGGACCGCATCGCCGCGCACGAGCGGGCGATCACCGCCTACGCGCTCGACCGGCTCGCCGACGTTTCCGGGCTTCGCGTCCTCGGCCCGACCGATCCGGTGGACCGCAGCGGCGCGCTCAGCTTCACCCTCGAGGGTGTGCACCCGCACGACGTCAGCCAGGTGCTCGATTCGCTGGGCATCGCGGTCCGCGCCGGACATCACTGCGCGAAGCCCGTGCACGACCGGTTCGGCGTCGCCTCCTCGACCCGGGCGTCGTTCTACCTCTACACCACCCGAGAGGAGATCGACGCGCTCGCCGACGGGCTGGAGAAGGTCAAGAAGTTCTTCCGCTGACCCGGCGGGGCGCGGCCAGCCCGGTCAGCGCGGCACGGTCGAGTTTGCCGGAACCGGTCAGCGGCAACGTGTCCACCACCTGGTAGCGGTCGGGCACCATGTACCGCGGCAGGCGCCCGGCCGCGTACTCGCGCAGCGCTCCGGCCGGCTTGTCCGGGGCGTCGCCGGCCAGTACGACGCAGGCCACCAGGAACTGCGCTCCGGCCGGAGTGGTGATCACTGTGACCGCCGCCTCGCGCACCAGATCGTGTCCGCGCAGCACGGCTTCCACCTCGCCCAGTTCGATCCGGAATCCGCGCAGCTTCACTTGCAGGTCGTCCCGGCCGAGGTATTCCATCGATTCGTCCGGCAGGACGCGAACCAGGTCGCCGGTCCGGTAATACCGCACGCCGTCCACGTGCACGAACCGCTCGGCGGTCAGCTCTGGGCGGTCGAGGTAGCCTTCCGCGACTCCGTCTCCCGCGATCCACAGCTCGCCGGTCCGGCCGTTGGGCACCGTGCCGTGCTCGTCGCGTACGACCGCGCTGAGGTGGGGGAGCATGCGGCCGATCGGGGACCGCACCGGGCCGGCCAGATCGGCCTCGGTGAGCAGTTTGTGCGTGGCGTACACCGTGGTTTCGGTCGGCCCGTACATGTTCACCACCCGCGGCGGCGTGCCGGGCCAGCCGTCCAGGAACCGCGCGATCACGTCCAGTTCGACGCTCTCCCCGGCGAACACCAGATAGCGCAGGGCCAGCGGTGGCCGCTCCGCCGCGGCGTGTGCGAGCGCCACCGACCGGAACACCGACGGCACCTGGCCGAGCACGGTGACGCGCCGCGCCGCCAATTCCGTGACCAGTTCCGCTGGATTCCGGGCCACCTGCTGGGGCACGACGACGGCGGTGGCTCCGGTCGCCAGGCAAGCCCACAGTTCCCACACCGACACGTCGAAGCTGAACGAAGCGAAGAGCGCCCATCGGTCCGAAGTGGACACTTCGAACAAGGGCAGCGCGGCCCGCAACAGGGCCAATACCTGGCGGTGTCCGACCACGCAGCCTTTCGGCCGGCCGGTGGACCCCGAGGTGTAGATGACATACGCGGGGTCGGCGCCGTCCGGGGTGTCGGCGGACACCGCACCGGCACTGTCCCCGTCGGCGGCAGGTGCCACCACGCGCACTCCGTCGAGCCCGCATCCGGTGGCCTGGTAGGGGTTTCCGACCACGGTGGCAAGGCCCGCATCCGCCACCAGGTACCGCAGGCGTTCGGCCGGGTAGGCAGGGTCCAGCGGCACATAGGCCGCCCCGGCCTTGAGCACGCCGATCACCCCGACCGGCAAATCCGCGCACCGTTCCAGCAGCAGCCCGACCCGGTCGCCGCGCCGTACCCCGGCCGCGCGCAGCCGCTCGGCCAGCCGGTCGGAGGCGGCGTCCAGTTGGCGATAGGTCAACTCGCGATCCTGATCGAGCACGGCCGGACGGTCCGGGCACTGAGCGGCTACCAGCCGGAACAACTCGGGCAAGGAGCGTGCGGCGGCCAGCGAGGTGCTGATGGCCTGGGACGCGGTACTGGTCAAGGGTGGCCCCCAAGGTCGAGGTGGTGGCGTCGCGTGCTCATCAGGCGTGCTCCGGGTACGCGGTCAGCAGATCGGTGAAGCGGGCGGACACCGCGGCCGCGGTCTCGGCGGCGACCCGGTCGGGACGGTGGTGCACCACGACCCGCAGTCTGCCGCCCGCTGCGGGCCACACCTCGGTGAGCATTTCGCTGGGCAGGCCCAGATAAGGCTGGCGCAGGAAGCGGGCCGACGCACCGGGCAGGTCGAGCACGGGGACGGCGTTGTCCTGAAGCGCGAATAGGTTCTGCACCAGCGCGGGCCTCGTCGAGCGCGGCGGATTCACCAGTCGCACCAGGTCGCCGAAACTGATGTCCTGGGCGGCGAACGCGGCGGTGACGAGCGGCCCGAGCACGGCCGGGTCGCCGGTGAGTGCTGCATCCCGCAGCCGCACGCACACCGTGTCCACGTGGCAACCGACAGCGTTTCGCAATTCCGGATCTGCGCGCTGCGCTACTGGCACGCCGATGCCGAAGTCGCGTTGGCCGGTGATCTCGGCGAGAGCGCGGGCATAGCGGCTGAACAGGACAGTGAAGCGGGTGACCCCGGTGCGGGTGGCCACCGCGTCCAGCGTCTGCACGGCGAGGGCTGGCACGGCCGTCGTGTGCCGGGCGGGGGCGGCACCGGCTCGCGCGTCAGGGGCGTCTGGGTACCGCAGCGGCGGCAGGCCGGTGAATTCGGTTCGCAGATGATCGCGTTGTGCGGCGAGGTCGGCGTGCGCGAGGCGGTTCTGCCGGGCGGTCCAGGCGCGGGCCAAGCCGGGTACGCGTGGTGCGGTTTCGCTCCGGTATCCGGCCGTGAGGTCGGCGGCCAGCACGGATTCGGACCAGCCGTCGAAGGCGATGTGGTGCACGACGTACCCGAACAGGCACCTGCCGTCGCCGAGCCGGACCAGGGCGGTCCGCCATATCTGGCCGCCCGTCAGGTCCAGCGGTGCCGACAACTCCGCGCGCAGGGCGGCGACGGCGGCGTCGAGATCGCCTGCCGACAGCATGACCGGCGACGGCGGCGGCGAATCCAGCGGGCGTGCCACCGGGGTGCGTCCGGCGAGATAGGCGGCGCGCAGCGGTTCGTGCCGGAGGTGGACGTGGCCGATGGCGCGTTCCAGCGCGGACGGGTCGAGGCGGCCGTCCACCAGCCAGACGGCAAGGCAGTGGCCGGCACGCTCGTCGGGCCGCAGCAGTTGCGTGGTCAGGAAAGTGGCCTGCATCGGGCTCAGCGGCACGTCCCCGTCCGGCGCGTCGGTTGCCACGTCACCGGCGACGCCCACGGCCAGCCAGCCGGCCAGCCCGCGGGCGGTGGGGTGCGCGATCAGCCGGGACACCGGCACCGGGCGGCCCAGGTCGGCCGCCAGCCGGGCGCACACCCGGCCCGCGTCCAGCGAGGTGCCGCCGAGCGCGGCGAACGGCACGTCGGAGGGCGCGGCGGGGACGTCGAGCACGTCGGCGAACACGGCCGCGACCCGGCGGACGAGGGGGTCGGCGTCCCGGTTCGACAGCCCGACGGGCACCGATTTGTCCACAGTGGACAGCAGGGCGGTTTCGTTGAGCTTTCCGTTGGGCGTCAACGGGAATACATCCACCGCGGTGACCTGGTCCGGCACATGGTGCCCGACCAGTTCGCCGCGCAGTCGCGCCATCGCGTCCGACGGTACGTCGCCGGTGCAGAACGCCAGCAGCCCGGTCGCCGCGCCTGCCGGGTCACGGCGCGCCAATACCACGCAGCGCGGCACCCCGAGCAGCCGTTCCACCTGGCGTTCCACCTCGGCCGGTTCGACCCGGTGGCCCCGGACCTTCAGCTGACGGTCGGCGCGGCCGTGGTAATGCAGCAACCCGTCGGCATCGCGGGACACCAGATCGCCGGTCCGGTACACCCGCCCGACGCCGGGCAGTTCGGGGAAGGCGTGCGCGGAAAGTTCCGGGTCGCCCAGGTAGCGCAGGGCCAGGCCGTCGCCGGACAGGTGCAGCTCGCCCGGTTCGTCCACCCCGCAGGGCTGGCCGCCGGAAAGCACATGCAGTCCGGTGCCGGGCACGGCGCGGCCGATCGGGATGCCGAGCGGCCGGTCGCAGTCGGCCGGGATGATGCGGTGGGTCGTGGCGAACACGGTGCTCTCCACCGGGCCGTAGCCGTTGACCAGCGCGATGTCCGGGTGAGCTGCCAGGAAACGGCTGACGTGCGGCACGGAAAGCCGTTCCCCGCCGACCAGGACTTGACGCAGCCCGGCGAACGCGCGGGAATCCTCGTCCACCAGCATCGCGAACAGGCTCGCGGTCAGCCACACGGTGTTCACCCCGTGGCGGGCGACGCCGTCCCGCAGCGCCTGCGCCGACAGGTACGGCTCGGTCACCACCACCGATGTGCCGCCGCCCAGCAGCGGGGCCCACAGCTCCAGCGCGAACGCGTCCCACGGCGTGGGGGCCGCTTGCGGCATCACGGTTTCCGCGCCAAACCCGGCGACCGGACTGGTTCCGAACAGACGCAGCAGCGCACGGTGTGGGGTGAGCACGCCCTTGGGGCGGCCGGTGGTGCCGGAGGTGAAGAACACGCACGCGGGGTCGTTGCCGGACACCGGCACCGGGTCCGGCGTCGCGCCGGGGGCGGGCAGCGCGGTGTCCGCGGCCAACAACAGCGGCGGGTCCAGGTCCTCGAGCACCTGCCGCACCCGGGCCGTCGGCCACACCGGGTCCAGCAGGGCGTAGGCCGCGCCCAGCCGCAGCACCGCGAGCACCGTCACCACCAGTTCCCGACCGCGCGGCAACTGGACGGGCACGCGGTGACCGGGCCGCACACCTGCCGCGGCGAGCTGCGCGGCGCGGGGCTCGGCGGCGGCGACCAGCTCGGCGTAACCGAGCGCACCACCGGGATAGACCAGGGCGACGCGGTCCGGCGTGCGGGCGGCGTGCTCGCGCACCACCTCGTGCAGGCCGACCGCGGCGATCGTGCCGGTCATCGGCTCAGCTCTCGTCGGGCGTCGTGTGCCGGGCTGCGCTGCGCGCCAGCGGCGGCACCGCGAACCCGGCCGCCAGCAGCACCCCGCCCAGCACCAGCCAGCCCGCCCAGCCCAGTCCCACCGCGAGCGCGGTCACCAGCGCCGGCCCCACGGTCTGCTGGAAGCCCCGGCCGAGCGCGAACACGCCCTGGTACTCGCCCTGCCGGCCCGGCGGCGGCAGGTGCAGCACCAGGCCGGTGGCACCGGCCGCCTGGCTGTTCTCGCCAAGCACCAGGACCAGCGTGCCCACCACCAGCAGCGGCACCGCCACCGCGGCGGAAAGGCCTTGGGACAGCGCGAACAGCACGCAACAGCCAGCCAGGAACCACCCGGACCGCCGCAGCATCCGAGCCGCGCCCGGGATGGTCTCCGAGCCCTTGCTCATCGCCACCTGCAACGCGAACACCGCGACCGTGTCCAGTACCAGCAGGACGGAGTTCACCCCGGCCGGTGCGCCGGTGCGGCCGACGATCCACAGCGGCAACGCCACCACCAGGATCGGCTGGTACAGCTCCAGCGTGCCGCACAGCAGGGCGATGGCCACGAACCGCACGTTCCGCAGTCCGCTCCGGCTCCGCGCCCCCGGTTCGTGCCGCACCCGCACGTGCGGAGGCGTCCGCAACCGGGCAGTGACCAGTGCGCACACCAGCTGGAGCACAGCGGTGCCGAGGATAACCACGACGAACGCCAGCCGGGTGCCGACCGCGAGCGCGACGCCGGCGAGCACCGCGCCCAGCGAGAAGCTGACGTTGAACAGGCCGCGCATCTGCGCGCCGACCCGCACCCGCTCCTGCTGACCGAGCGAGGCGCGAGCCATCGCCAGCCGCAACGGGTTGCAGGAGGTCTCACACACCGAGATCAGGCTCGCCACCACCACGAACTCGGCGAAGTTCCGCACGAAGCAGTAGGCGGCGAACAGGAGGCCCAACAGCAGGTACACCGCGAACAGCGGGCGGCGCGGACCGATCCGGTCGGCGAGCCTGCCGATCGGCACGGTGAACAGCAGTCCGATCAGACCAGCCACCGACAGTCCGATGCCCACCTGGCCGGCGGTGAGACCGATGGTGCGCACGAAGAAGATCGCACTGGAGGTGAGGAACAGGCCGATCCCCAGCGCCTGCACCGTCGCCAGCACGGCGAACCGGCGCGGCAGGCCGGGGGCGGGCACCATCTCGGCCACCCATGAGCGGACCCGGCCGCGCCCGGCGGCGCCCTGGTCGGTGGTGGAGGTATCCATGGTCAGGCGGGAACCTCGGCCAGTTTCTTGCGCAGCACGTCGGTGACGGCCGGGTCGCGCAGCAGCGACAGGGTGTCGGCCGACTCGAACGTGTGCACCTCGGTGCCGGCGGCCACAGCGCCCCAGTCGGCGTCCGGGTTCCCGGCGTTCTCGGTCAGCTGGAACACCAGCACCTCGCCGCCGTAGGGGCGGGGTTCGTAGCGGTCCAGCGCGAAGTTGACCGCCGCCCACACGGCCTGCCGCCAGTGCAGGTCCTCGGCGGCGACGCCCTCGTCGATCTTGGCGGTGGCCAGCATGGCGGCCAGCACCCGGGCCGGGTCCGTGGTCAGGTCCGGGATGTCGAACTGGCTGCGCAGCGAGGCGAGCCGGAAGTCGTAAAGCTCGCTGGGGCCCCACCCAGCGTCCATGTCGCTGACGCCGGGGGGCAGCACATTGAGCACGGCCAGCAGCCCCACCGAATCACCGGCCCGCTCGAGTTGGCGGGCCACCTCATATGCGATCCGCCCGCCCGCGCACGGCCCCACCAGCAGGTAGGGGCCGTGCGGCTGCACCCGGCGGATCTCCTCGAGGTACCGGATCGCCATCTCGACGACGGACAGCGGCGGTCGCTCCCGGTTCCACAGGCCCACCGATTCGAGGCCATAGACCGGGCGTTCGCCCCGGAACCGGTCCACTACCTCGGCCACGAACCGCACGTTTCCCGCTCCCCAGTGGAAGACGAACACCGGCGTGCCGGTGCCCTCGGCGAGGGTGACGAGCGGGGAGTGCGGACGGGCACGCATCGGGCTGAGCCCGGCGGACCACACCGTGGCGAAGTCCGGGGCGTCGCCCGCACGCGGCCGGACGCCGGATTCTCCGTCGGGCAAAAGGGCCTCCGCGATGGAGGCCGGCGTCTTGTGCTCGAACACGTGGTCCGGGACGAGCGTGATCCCCTGCTGCTTGGCCTCGGCCACCACATTCACGATCAGCAGCGAATACCCGCCCAGTTCGAAGAAGTCGTCGTCGGGACCGGCCTCGACGGCGAGCAGGTCCGAGTAGATGGCGCACAGCGCGGCCGCCACTTGTTTCCTATCCAGCGCCATCAGTCGTTCTCCTCGCCCCGGAACCCTTGCCTTGTCTTGCTTTCGCCGCCGCGCGGCGCCTACGCCGTGCCGAAGAACTTCTGTGCCGCCCGAACCCCGTCCACCAGCGCGCGCACTTCGTCGGCCTCGTTGTAGAGGTAGAACGTGGCCCGGACGCTGGCCTGGACGCCCAGCCTGCGGTGCAGCGGCACCGCGCAATGATGGCCGACCCGCACCGCGACACCGCGGTTGTCCAGCACCTGGCCCACGTCGTGCGGGTGGATGCCCTCCACGACGAACGACACCGCACCGCCGCGGTTGTCCACCTCGGTGGGGCCCAGCACGCGCACGCCGGGCAGCTCGCCCAGTCCGTCCAGGGCGAGTTGGGTGAGTTCCTGCTCGTGCTCCGCGACCTCGGTCATGCCGGCCGCGCTGAGATAGTCCACCGCCGCGGCCAGTCCGATCACCTGCGACACCATCGGCACGCCGGCCTCGAACCGCTGCGGCGGGGCCACATAGGTGGAGCGGTCCATTTCCACGGTCTTGATCATCGACCCGCCGGTGAGGAACGGCGGCAATTCCTCCAGCAGCTCCCGCCGGCCGTAGACCGCGCCGACGCCGGTGGGGCCGAGCATCTTGTGACCGGTGAACACCGCGAAGTCCACGCCCAGCGCGGGCACATCGACCGCGCCGACGCCAGCCACCCCGTGCGGCACCGACTGGCAGCAGTCCAACACGGTCAGCGCGCCCGCCGCACGGGCCTTCGCGGCGATGACCGTGACGGGATTGACTGTGCCCAGCACGTTGGAGCGGTGGGTGAACGCGACCACCTTGGTCCGCTCGGTGACGAGCTCGTCGATATCGGACAGGTCGAGCCTGCCTTCGTCGGTGAACCCGAACCACCGCAGGCTCGCCCCGGTGCGCCGGCAGAGTTCCTGCCACGGCACGAGGTTCGCGTGGTGCTCCATCTCGGTGACCACGATTTCGTCGCCGGGGCCGAGCCGGAATCGCGTCGCCTCCTGACCGACGTGCAGCGCGTTGTTCATGGCGTAGGCGATGAGGTTCACGCCTTCGGTGGCGTTCTTGGTGAACACCACCTCGCCGTGATCCGCGCCGACGAACGCGGCCACCCGCAAGCGCGCGTCCTCGTAGACCGCGGTGGCCTCCTCGGAGAGGTGGTGCGCGCCCCGGTGCACCGCCGCGTTGTGCTGCTCCAGGAAGCTCCGCTCGGCCTCCAAAACCTGGACCGGCTTCTGCGAGGTGGCCCCGGAGTCCAGGTACACCAGCTTCTTGTTGTCGCGCACGGTGCGCTTGAGGATCGGGAAGTCGGCGCGCAGCGCTGCGACGTCGAGCCGACCGGTCTTGGTGCTGTCCACGGCGTTCTCCGTCGTTCGCGTCAGAGGCTGAAGTAGTCGACTTTCAGGCGCGGGATGTAGTTCGAAACATCCGAGTAGTACTGGATGATCCCGTAGTTGTACTGGTCGAACGAATGCTTGAGATCGTGCAGGTTGTTCACCGCGCGGTGCGCTTGCCAGGCCGGCACGTGGTCACGGTCGGCGAGCGCCTCTTCCAACAGGCCGGTGTGATTGGCCTTGACGTCCTCGGCGACGTGCGACACCAGGGGCGCCAGGCAACCTTCGGGAAAGCCGTAGTCCACGGCGAGGCGCTGCAGCGTGTTGGCACCGTCGAGGGTCTCGATGCCGCGCGCCTCGAACAGTTTCGTGCAGGCAAGGTAGCCGAGGGTGTCCTCGCGGGCGATCTCGCACAGGTTGTTGGTCCATGACCAGGTGCCGATCAGGGGGTGGGCATTCTCCACCTCTTCCTTGGACAAGCCCATGTTGATCAGGCTGTCCCTGGCCATCCACGAGTGGTCGTACTCCTCGGCGAGATACTCCGACAGCAGCTTCTCCCAGGCCGGGTCGGAGCAGTGCGCGATGGCCGTGGAGATGTGCCGGCTGGCGGATTTGATGTAGTGGTAGGTCTCCAGGATCAGGCCGAGAAAGACCTCCTTGCGGAAGTTCTGGTTCTCCAGGCCCGACCACAGCCGGTGGTAGCCGATCTGTTCGGTCCACATCGCGCAGGACTTGTCGATCTGCTTGAGGAACGTCTCGGTGGGAATGCGCTCCAACGCGGTGTCGGCTTCGCGCATGAGACCCTGCTCGGCGAAGTTGTTGACGATCGCGAGCGTGTCCTCGATGCTGATTCCGGTGATCTTGCTGATCTCCTCGACGGTGTGCCGGCCATCGAGGTAACGCTTGAAGTCGAGGAACGTCTTCAACTCGGCACCCTCGTGCGACAACTCGAAGTGCTGGTCGCCGACGATCATCAGAATGCCGTCCAGGTTGCCATTGTCGTTGCCGCCGCTATTCGGCACGAAGAAGGTGCAGTGCCGCAGCCGGGGCTTGTAGTTGAGATCCTGCGTCGAGGTCATGGTGTTCTCTCCGTGCCTGGTCCGGTTCTTCCAGTTCCGCTGCGACCACAACTGGCGGCCACCTTGCCCGCGTTCGTGCGGCCAGTCGCCGCGGCGCGGTGGATGAGGCGCGGGCCATGGCACACCGCGCCTCACCTTCGCACTGCACCGATCTGCGGTCAGCCGCAGAGGACGGCGCCGCTCACCTTGCTGATCTCGGGCTTGCGGACCCGCTTGATGGTAACGGTCATCGTGACTCACCTCCCATTGCGAACTCACGGGGAAGAATTCGATGCCCCGGAAGATCTGCAGTCATTGTGCGCGCGTTGTGAAAGGCCTGAAACGCATTCGATGAATGCGAAATCCATCTTGTTTCCGGCTGTTTTGGCGCACGCTGACGGTCACTGCCAGAGTTGTTCTGACATGCCGTGCCGATCTCCGTGGCCCCCCATTCTGCCCCCAGTTCGCGTCCGGTGACCGGGACGCTCGCGTCCAGTGACCGGGACGCCCCGCGATGCCCAGGATCGCAGTGGCATGAACCCTACCAGGCCCGCGCTATTCGTCAAGAGAAAAATAATTCGCGAACTGTGCGGACATGCCGCATTAGTTCAAGTGATTATGATCGCTGCGAACCGCGATTTCCAGCGTAGCCGACCCGGCGCCGTCCGTGCGGCGGCGGATCTGTTCATGCACGGCAGGCAACGTTTTTCCGCTGCGTGCCATGTATTGCGAGAGTAATTCTTATTGTCTGAATCGAGCGCGGCGGCTAATCGGCCGGGAAGCCGAACCGGCGTTCGGCCGGATGGCGTGCCCGCGGAGGCGCGGAATTGTCAGTGTGCCAATTCTGCCGCCCAGCGCGCCACGACCGCGGCCAGTGCCGACAGCGGCAGCGCCCCGTTGCCCAGCACCAACTCGTGGAACGCGCGCACATCGAACCGAGCCCCGAGTGCCTGCTGCGCCTGAGTTCGCGCACGCTGGAACTCCAGTCGTCCCACCAGGTAGGCGAGCGATTGACCGGGCCAGGCGATGAACCGGTCCACATCCGTGTCGATCTCCACCCGCGGCCGGGCGGTGTTCTCCAGCAGATAGGCCACCGCCCGATCCCGGCTCCAGCCCAGCGCGTGAAGTCCGGTGTCCACCACCAACCGTGCCGCGCGCCGCGAGTCCGCCGACAGCATCCCCAATCGCGCCAGGTCGTCGGAGTACAACCCCATCTCGTCGGCCAGCCGTTCCGCGTACAGCCCCCAGCCTTCGGCATACGCGGTCAGCGTGCCGGTCCTGCGCAGCATGGGCAGGTGCGTCAACTCCTGTGCCAGCGCGAGTTGGAGGTGGTGGCCCGGCACGCCTTCGTGGAACGCGATCGCCTCGAGCCCGAACCTGTCTCGCTCGCGCACCCTGCTGGTGTTCGCGAAGTACGTGCCGGGTCGGCTGCCGTCCAGCGCGGGCGGCACGTAGTACGCCGCGGGAGCGGATGCCGCCGAGGCTTCCGGCACCGCCGATACCACGCAACTTGAGTCCGGCAAGCGGGAGAACCAGCGCGGCGCGGCCGCCTCGGCGCGCGCGATGGCCGACCGTGCCGCAGCCAGCAGCTCGTCCTCGTTGTTCCACCGCAACCCGGTGTCGTTCCGCAACCGCGCCAGCGTGGCCCGGAAGTCCGGCGAGCCGAACACCCGGCCGCCCAGATCCGCGTACTCGCGTTCCATCTCGGCCATCAGCGCGAAACCGGTCTCGTGCAGTTCTTCCGGCGTGCGATCGGTCGTGGTGTGTGCGCGCACCAGTTGCCGGTACGCCGCCTCGCCGTCGGGCAGCCAGCACAGCCCGGGCCGCTCGTCCGGCCGGGCTAGTGGAGCCACCTGCTCGGCCAGCACCTGGCGGTAGCGTGCGAACGCGGGCCGCACCAGCGTCGCCAGTACCTCGTCCTGTTCCGGGTCGGCTAACCGGGCCAAGGGATCCGGCACCGCTGTGGCGAGGTATTCATCCAGCTGCCGGACCGCACGCGCGACCAGCCGGGCCACCGGCAGCCGGCCCGCCGCCACCCCGGCTAGATGCCGCTGCGCCGCCTGGTCCAGCAATGTCGGCACGGCCGCAAGACGCGCCACGTACGCCCGCGCCCGGTCCGGAGTGTCGACGCCGACCATGGGCAACATCGCCAGCAGCTCCGCGGCCGGCGCGAAGAACAGATCGGTGATCGTGTACTCGACAAGGCGAGCATCCACCCGTCCGATCGCGGCTTCCGCCTCGTGCCGCACCACGGCGGCGGTCAACGCGTCCTGTCCGGTCCCGCCCGGGGCCCCGCCGTCCAATGCGTCCACACGGGCGAGCAGTGCCGTCAGCTGATCCCGGAGGGCCAGCTGACCAGCTTCGCCGATATCAGCGAGCAGATGATCTCGCCCCGGCAAGCCCAACAATGTTGCGTTGATCGGATCGGCGTCCGCGAGCAGTTCGAACAGTTCGTCGGCAATCGCCGTGACGGTGTCCGGGCAGCTGCCGCCGACCCTGGCCAGATCCGGTTGCGCGCCAACGTGAACCGGTCCGGCCGCGTCGTCGTTCCCCTTGGTGACGGACATTCGGTCTCCCCCTGGGTCGTGCCCGGTACCGGCTGCCGAGTGCGCGATCCTCGCGTAGGAAAGAACCGCGTTTCCCCCGGGAATCGTCCAGTGTCCCGGCAACAACATGAGCTGTCCAGCCCGGTCGCGCCCCCTTGGCCAGCGTGACCGCGCGACTGCCGACGGGAGATCCACTGTTTGCCGCGCCAAGCGGCGCAGGGCCGTGAGTCATCGCTGGCCCTTCCGTTGGTTGTCATTCATGCGCTTGCCGGAAAGCGATTCCCCGACAGTGCGCTCGCGGCTGTCAATAATGTTCCTCGCTGGTGGGTATGATCCGTTTCTGGGCGCGGGTTGGCCGACGACAGCTCAGAATTTCTGGGTATATTCCCGCGATTCGACGCAGATCCGCGATTCGCCCTGACTGAACGTACCGCCCAGGCAGGGGAGCGGGGGTGAGGCGGAGGCGCTTGGGGCCCGCTTCGGGCATGTCGCCCATCTTGGCGCGGGGAAGGCTGCGTTTCCGGACTTCACTGCCGCACGGCACCGGTTCTCGCAGGACGGCTTGCGTGCTCGGCAGATACGATGCCGCACTATTATCCCCGTGGTGGTCCATGTGCGGCGAATTCAGGCGTTTGTTCATCTTCTCCGTGCGGATTTGGTTGCGGGCGGCCAATCGGCGTGGGTCGTCTGCGGGGACTCGAAGACGTTCGGCAGGCGCCAGGTGATGGACCGCAGAGACTGCGTGCGGCAGCACCTCTCCGCCTAGGAGGCGATCCCGAGGTCGTGGAGGAGCTGGTAGCGCACGGGGTCTCCGGGGAGGAACCAGTGCAGTCCTTCGAGGGCGAACACTGCCAGGAGGTTGGCGATCACGATCGCGCCGAAGATCCACAGCACGGTCGTGGACAGGACGGTGCTGCGGCTGTCCGACGGTTCGAGTTCGTGCGCGAGCGCCAGGCTGCCGCCGGCGGCCAGGATCGCGACGGTGAAGGTGATGAAGGCCCAGGTGTAGGGGTGCAGGCCCCAGACCGCGCTGCCGTAGCCGGGGTCCGGCGGCTTGATGTGCAGCATGATGTGGCGGGCCGAGACCGCGGCCCCGCATACGCAGGCCACGATGCTCATCCCGTACCCGGCTGCGAAGTCCCGGGTGGTGACGGCCTGGGTGCGCGAGCGCGCGATGACGAACACGGGTCCGAGAGCGGCCAGCATCATGAACATCCGTTGCAGGATGCACAGGGGGCAAGGGTACTCGCCGCGTCCGAATTGAACGAGGAAGCCGCCGAGCAGGACCGCGCAGATGCCCAGGACGTAAATATGCAGCAAGACGAAGCCGAGGCGGTTGCCCGTCCGGGCGGGCGCGGACACAGCAGCTGTCGCAGTCATGGCAAAGCTCCCCGGGTCAGAAGTTGAGGTTGAGCGGCGAGGTCGCGTGATGCCAGAACAGCAGCAGGCACGCGACGACGGCGACAGCCCACAGGCCGAGCAGTTTCGGCCGCGACCACTTTCTCGTCGCGGCGAGGAATATCCCGAGAATCGCGGCCATGATGATGGTGTCCATGTCGGGCGCTCCGTTGCGTTGCGGCGAACAAGGGATGCAGGCGGTGGAGACGGGGCGGTCGGGCCGGGCCCCGTTCACGAGTAGCAGTAGGAATCCGAGGACGAGTCGCCGCCCTCCAAGCGGATCTGGTGGGGTCGTTCTCCTTCGAAAGGAACGAAGAAGTTCTCGTCGAGGGTCATGCGGCCGTCGTCGGCGATGTCGGCCTTGGCGATCCATCCGCGCAGCCCGTCGGGATAGAACTGGTCGTCCCACGACGAGTACAGCGAATTGCTGAAGTACAGGCGGCGTCCGTCCCGGCTGAGTTCGACCATCTGCGGCGCGCCGTTGAGCGGGCCGCCGCGGGGGTGCGGGGCGCGCGAGACGATGCCGCCGAGCCGGATCGTGCCGGTCAGCTTCGGCGCGAAGGGGTCGGAGACGTCGTACTGGCGCAGGTCTCCGGTTCCCCAGCAGGCGACGTAGAGATAGCGGTCGTCCAGGCTCAGCACCAGATCCGTGACCAGCGGCGGGACCGCGCCGAAGGGCTGCAGCGCCGGGGGCAGGCTGTCCGCGTCGGCCGGTTCGGCGGGAACCTCGATCACTTTGCGGATCGCCCATTGACCGTTGTCGCGGTGCCATGCCCAGACCGACGACGAAAGGTCCTTTGTGGACACGACTGCGTTGACGAATCCGTACGTCTTCTCCGGGTTGTGCGCCGGGCGCAGCTCCAGCACCATCTGGTGCTCGGCTCCGAGGTCGAGCCGCTGCAGGTGCCGTCCCGTCCGCAGGTCCCACAAATGGATGCAGTGGCCGTATTCGTGGGCCAGCAGCCGTTGCGGGTCGAGCCCGTTCTCGACCATCTCCGGCGTGCCCCACTCGCTGCTGACCAGGATGTTGTGCCCGAGGTGCCACCAGAAGTCGTAGGCGAGGTACTGCGGGCCCCGGTCGGTCTCCCAGCGTCCCTGGACGTCGAAGGTCTCGTGATCGAGCCGGAAGAGGCCGCCCGGCCCGGAGCCGTCGGGCGCGCCCAGGGCGCTGACGTAGATCCCGTCGGGACCGCAGTGGAAGGTGTGCGGCCGGCTGTAGCCCGAGCCCGCCGCGACGGCATCCGGTTCGATCACTTTCACCAGTTGCGGCCGGTGCGGGTCCGGCTTCGTGTCGACCACGTGGATCCGCGAGGAGCGCAGGCCGGGCACCAGCAGGTAGCGGCGATCGGCGTGATGGTGCGGCGAACCGGGGCACAGGTGCGCGCTGCAGGCGTTCCATCCGAAGTGATGCAGTTCGTCCCCGACGTTGGGCATGTCGAGCCGGCCCGTCAGCTGCCCGTAGGTCGCCGACTCCGGGTCGAGGTCCAGCACGCTCAGCGCGTCCGGCCGGTTTCCGCCGGGGTCGAGGGTGACCACGTAGCCGTGCCGTTCGGGCGGGCCGGACATGGCCTGTCTCGCCGTGCGGTAGAACGTCGGGTCGGTCCGTGCGCTCATGGGACTTCTCCTCGCGACACAGCGGTTCGCGTGACGGCCGGGAGCCGCCCGCGAATTATCCATAAATCACTGGATATTCGTATCAGTGGACGTTAGCAGCGGACCGCGGGCGCGAGAAGAGCGTCCGAACAGGGTTGCCCGCAAAGGAGTAGCGCATCGTGTGCGGATGCCGAAAATGATTCTCCGCGTTCGGGATGCGGGGCGATTTTCGCAATGTGGGCACGAGTATTCGCCGGATTCTGTGTCACCGGGCGAGTGGCGGAGGTGGTCGGGAATCGAACCCGCCAGGCGCAGGACGCCTTCCGCGGCGTGGCCGCGGAGAGTCCACCAGGACTCCGCACCTCCCTGGGTGCTCATGCGGTGAAGTGGTCGGCCAGGCCCTCGCTTTCTGTCGATGCGGTGATCGCCGGCCCGGCGCCGGGCCGGGCCCGCAGCGCGCTTTGCAGCGCGGCGGCGAGAATGTCGTCGTCGTCTTCTGCGACGGTGCGCAGATCGATGACGAGCCTGCCTTTCTCGGTGCGCGCGATGACCGGAGGGTCGCCCTCGCGCAGCCGGGCCGTCAATGCTGATTCGGTGCTGTTCTGGGGCGCGACGTGCACAAGCGGGCTTCGGATTGTCTGGCCGGGGAGGCTGCCGCCGCCCGGCGTGCTGGCTCCTTCCCGTACCTCGGCGCCGACGCCGAGGCGGTCGGCGAGTCGTTGCGCACGCGGGTAGAGCTCATCCCAGCCCATGCACAGCGACTGCCAGACCGGGAGTTCCTGGTCTCTGCGGCCGGCCAGATGAGCCAGGAGGGTGGCTTCGAGTGCGGCGAGGGTGAGTTTGTCGATGCGGACGGCGCGGGCGAGCGGGTGGCGGGCGAGCCTGGCGACGAGGTCCTCTGCGCCGACGATCATGCCTGCTTGCGGTCCGCCGAAGAGCTTGTCCCCGGAGAAGACGACGAGATCCGCACCGTGGCGGAGGCTGTCGTCGACGGTGGGTTCTTCGCCCAGGGTTCCGCACAGCAGGCCGGAACCGACGTCGTGCAGCACCGGTATTTCGTGCCGGTGGGCGAGTGCGGCCAGCTCCGGCAGCGACGGCGAGGCCGTGAACCCCTCGATGCGGTAATTGGACGGATGCACCAGCAGCACCATCGCGGTGCGATCGGTGATCGCTTCGGCGTAGTCGCGCAGATGGGTGCGGTTGGTGGTGCCGACTTCGACAAGGGTGACGCCCGCGGCCTCCATGATGGACGGGATCCGGAATTCCCCGCCGATCTCGATGAGTTCTCCTCGGGAGACGACGACTTCTTTCCCGCGGGCGAGCGCGCCGAGGCTCAGCAGCAGCGCTGCCGCGGCGTTGTTCACGATCAGCGCGCCGGGAGCGCCGGTCAGCGTGCGCAGCATCGCGTGGGCGGCTTGGCCGCGCTTGCCGCGCCCGCCGGTGGCGAGGTCGAATTCCACAGTGGAGTACCCGGATGCGGCGAGCACCGCGTCGCGCGCGGCGCGGGAGAGCGGAGACCGGCCGAGGTTGGTGTGCAGCACCACGCCGGTGGCGTTGACGACGGCGCGGACCCGCCGTGCGCCGGTGAGGTCGAGGTGCTCGACGACGCGTTGCGCCAGCACGTCGGAGGCGGGCACCGGTTCCCCGCGGCCGATCGCGGAGCGGCAGGCGTCGAGCACGTGCCGCGCGGCGCCCGCGAGCGGTGCCCGGCCCCACTCGTCCCGGTACGGGGCCAGCAGCGGATGAGCGAGCAGGACGTCCACTTTGGGCAGTGCGCGGCGCGGGTCCGGGGCGGTCATGGCGTGGCCTCCCCGGTCGAGAGGCGTTCAGCGTCGGCGCGCAGCGCCCGGTAGTCCGCCGCGCTGGCCCGGACGTAGCCGCGTGCCTGCAGAAGGTTCAGCAGACCGGGTTCGGAGATCGACTCGAACGCGGCGGCGATCGCGTCCCGCGCGGCGGTGCCGAGCCCGCGGCGGGCGACCCATGGGCTGCCGGGCACCGGGTGGGTGCGCAGGACGTCGAATGCGCCGGCGGGGAGGGCGTGGTCGCGTTCGAGCCGGTGCAGAGTCCGCAACGCCAGCCCGCCCGCTCCGGCCGTGCCGTCCAGCACGGCGTGCGCGGTGTTGTAGTCGGTCCCGGTCGCGAGCGTTGCCGCCGGGGCGGTGCACTGTCTCGGCGGCTGGCCGGGGCAGGCCGCGCCCGCGTCGCCGAGCATGACGCGGGGATACAGGCCGCCGGCCGCCGAGTGCGGATCTCCGAGCGCGATCCGGGCTCCGGCACGGACCACGTCGGCAGCACTGCGCATGCCGCTGCCGTGCCGGGTCACCAGCGCGGACAGGTACTGCGGCTTTCCGGTCTCGGCGTCGATTTCCGTGACCAGTGGCGTGAGGGCGTCCGTCTGACCGGCACCGGCGTAGGTCAGTCCGTCGAGCCGGGCCACGTCGACCGTGTCGTCGTGCAGAGTCCGCAGCGCCGCGGGTTCGTCGACGGGTGCCGAGAGGACCACCTCGACGCCGAGCCGCTGATGCAGATACCGGGCGAGCGGCCGGTAGGTCTCGCGTTGCAGAGCGGGAATAACGCTGGGGCTCAGCCCTATCCGCACCGGGTCGGGCACGCCGGCGGGGCCCGAAGAACGGGCGGCACCGCACCCGGCGGAGGCCAGCAAGGCCGCAGCCAGCAGTGCGGAACCGAGCAGTCGGGAAGAACGGAGGCCGGTCATCGCGTCGCGGCACCGCCGCGGATGCTCACCCGGCCAGGCTGCCCGTTGACGACTTCGCCGATCACCGGCGCGTCGATTCCGCGCGCGGCGAGGGCGGCGATCAGTTCGGCCGGGTCGTCGGGGACGGCCAGCAGCATGCCGCCGGAGGTCTGCGCGTCGTGCAGCAGCACCGCGAGATCGGCGGGCACGCCGTCGTCGGTGTCGACCGCCGGGGCGAGGTAGGCCATGTTCGCCCGGGTGCCGCCGGGAACGAACCGGGCGGCCAGTTCGAGTGCGCCCGGCAGCAGCGGCACGTTCGCGGCGTAGATCTCGGCGGCCGCTCCACTGGCGCGCAGCATCCGGTGCAAATGTCCCACCAGCCCGAAACCGGTGATGTCGGTGGCGGCGCGGACCCCGGCCTCGAGAGCCGCTTCGCTGGCTGCTGCGTTGAGCGTGGTCATCGAGTCCACGGCCGCGCGCACCACAGCGTCGTCGGCCGCGCCGCGCTTCAACGCCGTGGTGATCACCCCGGTGCCGAGCGGCTTGGTCAGCACCAGATGGTCGCCCGGCCGGAGCCGGTCGATCGCCAGAAGCCGTTCGGGATGGGCGATTCCGAGCACCGCCATGCCGTACTTGGGCACCGGATCGTCGATCGTGTGCCCGCCGACGACCTGGCACTGCGCGGTCGCGGCCAGGTCGGCGCCGCCGCGGAGCACGTCGTTCAGCAGCCGCATCGGCAGGACCTCGCCGGGCCACGCGGTGAGGTTGACCGCGATCAGCGGGCGTCCGCCCATGGCGTAGACGTCCGACAGGGCGTTGGCCGCGGCCACGCGGCCCCAGTCGTAGGGGTCGTCCACGATCGGCGTGAAGAAGTCGGTGGTCAGCACGAGTGCACGTTCCGCGTCCAGCCGCAGGACCGCCGCGTCGTCGCCGTCCAGCGCCCCGACGAGCAGATCGTCCGACGCCGGGAGCAGGCCCTCGCGGAACGACGAGAACAGATCGTCGAGCTTCTCCAGGGGCAGCTTGCACGCACACCCGGCTCCCGTGGACAGCTCGGTCAGTCTCACGTGTTCGGACGCAGCCACCATCACCATTCTCCAAAGTTTTATGGAGTACTAGATGTAGGAACGTAGCAGGGGTTCCGGCCGAAGGGAAGACGACCGACCGGGTCACGCCGGTCTGCCGGGCGGAGCGGTCGCAGGCGCCTCACGCGCGGGCGCCGCCGCGCCGCGCCGCGACCAGGTGCCAGATCGCGACAAGGGCGACCGGAACGGCGGAGATGCGCGCCAGCCAGGGGTAGCCCCAGAACTGGACGACGCTGCCGGCGAGCAGGCCGGCGGCCGCGGCGGCCGCCTGCATCAGCAGATCGGAGAAACCCTGTGCCCGCGGGCGCAGCTCCTCCTCGACCGAGGCGGTCAGCAGGCTTGAGCCCGCGACGAATCCCGCCGACCAGCCCAGTCCCAGGAGCAGCAGGCCGCCCATCACCAGGCCGGTGTCGTGCCCGCTGGTGCTCTGCAGAACCGCGGCGGAGGCCAGGAGCAGGAGGAGTCCCAGCCCGAGCACCCGGCGGCCGCCGACCCGGTCGGACAGCCAGCCGAACACCGGGGCCAGCAGGAACATCCCGGCCAGGTGGACGCTGATCGCGAACCCGACGACGCGCAAGGTGCTGCCCCCGTGGTGCAGGTGCAGCGACGCCATGTTCATCACCGAGACCATGACCGCGTGCACGACGGCGATCGCGACCAGGCTGCGGCGGGCGGCGGGATTGCCGGCCAGGGCGCGAGCGGTCCGCAGGACGCCTTGCCCGCGGGGGTCGTGGACCTCCCCGCGCAGGGAGCGGGCCAGCAGCAGAGGGTCGGGCCGCAGCCACACGAACGTCGCGGCCGCGGTGAGCACCAGTCCCGCGCCGATCACCAGGAAAGGGCCGGTGAACTGCGGGAGGCCGAGCAGCGCCGAGGCCGAGTCCGACGGCCCGGCCAGGGACGGGCCGACCACGCCGCCGACGGTGGATGCCCACACCACGGTCCCGATCGCCCGTCCGCGCCGCTCGGGCTCGACCAGGTCCGTCGCAGCGAACCTGGCCTGCAGTCCCGCCGCCACGGCGGTGCCCGTCAGCAGCGACCCGGCGAAGAGGACGGGATAGCTGGCGACGACCCCGCCCAGTACCACGGCCGCCGCTCCGACGGCGCCGACGAGGTACCCGGCGGCCACTCCGAGCCGCCGGCCCCGGCGCGCGGTGAACTCGGCGAGCGGGACCGACGCCAGCATGCCGCCGGCGATGGTGGCCGCCTGGGCGAGTCCGGCCAGTCCGGCCGACCCGGTGATCTGCTGCGCGAGGAGCGCCGCGACCGGCGAGGCCATCGCCATCACGACGGCGAACACCATCTGGGCCCCGATCAGGACCCGGATGGTCCGGCGCTGCACGGCACGGACATCGACCACTGTGACCACCACGGCTCCTCGAGGTTCGGCGGGCTCCGGCGAGCACGGAATCCCGCGACGGGTCCCGCACGTGATGAACCATAATTCCATGAATCATGGCAACAACCTGGTGACCGCCCCGCGTGGAGCCGGAGAGGCGGCTCGGCATGCCGCTCCGGCCGCCCTCGCCGACTCCTCGCGCAGGCTGCCTCCCGGATTCTCTCGCAATATTCCACATATCTCTGGATCGATGCGAGATTGTCGGCTTGACTGGACGAATGGATGATCGACCTACGACGGGTCCGGCGGCCCAGGGCCGGTGCCCCGGCGGGCCGGCCGGGAACCGGCTCGCCGGCTACGCGCGGATGCTGCGCCGAGCCGGTGCGATCGGCGACGACGCTGTCGAGCGCGCGTTCGCGACCGTGCCCCGCCATTGCTTCCTGACCCGGTTCCGGCACGAGCGGTGGCACGAGATGCCGTCCGGCGGGCCGGTTCCGGACGAGATTCTCGACGCGGTCTACGGCGACAATCCGCTGGCGTTCAAAGTCGACGAAGACAGCGGGGCTCTGGTCAGCGCGACCACGCGGCCTTCGCTGCTGGCGCGGATCCTCGGCGCGCTGGAGCTGTCGCCGGGGATGCGGGTGCTGGAGATCGGGGCCGGGATCGGGTACGGCGCGGCCCTTATCCAGGCGGTCACCGGCGCCGAGGTGGTGTCGCTCGACGTGCAGCCGGACGTGATCGCCGACGCCGAGGCGGCGCTGCGGCGCTGCGGGATCGGCGGGGTCGTGACGGTGGTGGGCGACGGCTACGCCGGGCATCCCGCCCGCGGGCCCTACGACCGCATTCTCGCCAGCTGTGGCATCCGCGGCGTTCCTCCGGCCTGGGTCGAGCAGCTCGATCCGGACGGGTTCGTGCTGGCCCCGTTCGCCCACGGCGGCGCGCACCCGCTCGTGAGGTTCCGTCGTGAACGCGGGCGACTGCGCGCGACGGGGGTCGGGCCCTGGACGGATTTCATGCTCGCGGGCGGTGCGCTGTACCAGCCGTTTCCCGGAGCGCATCCGGCCCGCTTCGCCGCGGGCCCGTTCCCCGAGCCGACGGTGAGCAGGCAAGTCCTGCCGCCGATGACCGGGGAGGACTACGGCGACCTGTGGTTCTTCCTCGCCGCGCGCAGCGCCTGGGTGACACAGGCGCATTTCGCGGGGCTCGATCCAGCCGACGGGACAGCCGTTCTCCTGGCCGAGGACGCTGCCGGCGCGGCGGTCGTCCAATCCCGAGGTGCAGTGCACGCGACCGGGCCTGGTGCCGCCGCGCCGGCCGAGGCCCTGGCAGGCCTGTGCGACGCCTGGCTGGCCAGCGGCCGTCCCGGCATCGGCGACTGGTCGGCGTTGACGACACGCCATTCGCTGCCGGACGGTCCGCTGCTGGTGCCGGACGGCTGGTCGTTTTCCGCGGCGGGTCGGGCCCGGTGGGCCGCCTCGTGACGACGCTGCTGTATCAGACTGAGCCGTATCTGGCGGAGTTCGCCGCCCGCGTGCTGGAGCGCGTCGACGGCGGCGTCCGCCTCGACCGCATGGCCTTCTTTCCCGGGGCCGGGGGACAGCCTGCCGACGCTGGCGCGGTGACCGGCGGGGCGGGAACGGCCGAGGTGGCCGGTTTCCAGCGCGACGACCACGGCATCGCCGTCCTGCTCGACGGCCCGTTGCCCGGCGAGGGCGAGCAGGTGCGCTGCGTCCTCGACTGGGACCGGCGCTACGCGCTGATGCGCACGCACACTAGCCTGCATCTGCTCGCAGGCGTCGTCGGACGCGACTACGGCGGCGTCATTCTCAGCCGCAGCATGCAGCCGCTGCGCGGACGGGTCGACTTCGAACTGGCCGTCTCCGACGAGACGGTCTCGGGCGAATCCTTCGCCGGCCGCCTCGAAGAAGCGCTGCGCCGCGAAATCGCGGCGGCCCGTCCGGTGAGCGTGTCTTTTCTGTCGCCGGACGAATTCCTTGGTCGGCCCGACCTGATCCGCACGAAAACCAATCAAGTTCCCGCCGGGCTCGACAGAATCCGCGTAGTGGAAATCGCCGGCCTGGACCGGCAGGCCGACGGCGGCACGCACGTCGCCAGCACCCGCGAGGTCGTCGCGCTGCGCGTCGCCGCCAACCAGTCCCGCGGCGCGGGCAAGCGCCGGCTGCGCATCGAACTCGACCAGGTCGCGCCGCCCCGCCCTCGCGCCGACACGCTCATCCGGTAACGCTGCACGCAAAATCGATTACCTACCGTCCAAGCGGCCCTGGACAGGCGGGGGCAGTACTCGATACGGTGACCTTTGTCCAAATAACCATGGAGTATTGAAGCGTTGAGGGCTGGGCGGTTCGGACGCTCTCCGGGGGGCGCCACGCGAGAGGCCGTTGCGGTCCGAGGGCGTGATGGGGAGGAAGCCTGATGTCTTTTGACCATGCGACCGCAGTAGCCTCCGTGGTCGAGCAAACCGTTGCCCCGCAAGCAGAGCAGGTGGACCGCTCCGGCGAATTCCCCCGCGACGGCGTGAACGCGCTGGGGAAGGCCGGCCTGCTCGGGCTGATCAGCGCGAGCGACGTCGGCGGAGCCGGAGGTTCGCTCGCGGACGCCGCGCACGTGATCGAGAAGCTGGCGCAGGCGTGCGGGTCGACGGCCATGGTCGCCCTGATGCACTACGCCGCCACCGCGCTGATCGAAGCCCACGGCGACCGCGACACCCGTCGCGCCATCGGCGAGGGCAGGCACCTGAGCACTCTCGCGTTCTCCGAAACAGGTTCCCGCAGCCACTTCTGGGCTCCGCAGAGTTCGGCTACCGCGAACGGCGGCGACCGGATCGTTCTCGAGGCGCAGAAGAGCTGGGTGACCGCGGCCGGCGAGGCGGACAGCTACGTGTGGTCGAGCCGTCCGGTGACGGCCGAGGGGCCGATGACGCTGTGGCTGGTCTCCAGCGACGCCAACGGCCTGACGGTGCGGGGGAAGTTCGACGGGCTGGGATTGCGCGGCAACGCCTCGAACCCCGTCTCCGGTGCGGTCGAAGTCTCCTCCTCGGCCATGCTCGGCGCCGACGGCGCGGGCCTGGATCTCGCGCTGCAGTCGGCTCTTCCGCACTTCCTGGTCCTGAACGCGGCCTTCTCCCTCGGCCTGATGCAGTCGCTGATCGCGAAGGCGTCCGCTCACCTGACCGGGACCCGCCTCTCTCACCTGGACCAGACGTTGGCCGAACAACCACAGCACCGGGAACGGTTCGCGCGGCTGCTGACCCGCACCGACGAGGTCCGCGCCTTCCTGCGCGACACCCTCGCCGCGCTGGCCGAAGGCCGGGACGACGCGACGTTGCGGGTTCTGCAGGTGAAAGCCGTCGCCGCGGAAGCGGCCTCGGAGGTCGCCGACGGGGTGATGCGGCTGTGCGGCGGCTCCGCGTTCCGCAAAGAACTGGGCGTGGAACGGCAGTTCCGCGACGCGCTGGCGGCCCGGGTGATGGCCCCGACCACCGAAGCACTCCGCGATTTCGTCGGCCGGGCCAGTCTCGGCCTGCCGCTGTTCTGAAAGGGGATGGCATGACTCTGCTGATGGGCGCGGTCGCCTACGACCCGAAAGTCGTCACGATCTGGAACGGCTTCCGGTCCTGGCTGCAAAACCGGGGGCTGCCGTTCGACTTCATTCTCTACTCCCATTACGAACGCCAGGTCGAGGATCTCGCGGCCGGGCGGATCCATGCCGCGTGGAACTCGCCGCTGGCCTGGCTGCGCGCACAGCGCCTGGCGGGTGCCAACGGCAGGCAGCTCACGCCGCTGGTCATGCGCGACACCGACCGGAACCTGACGTCGGTCTTCATCGTCCGCGCCGATTCCCCCTACGAGAAGGTCACCGATCTGGAGGGCGCCACTGTCGGGGTCGGCGCGGTCGACTCCCCGCAGGCCACGCTGATCCCGTGCTCGTTCCTGAGGGAGGCAGGGCTCGTCCCGGGCGAGAACCTCACCGTCCGGCGCTTCGACGTGGGCGTCGGCCTGCACGGCGACCACATCGGCGGGGAACGCGACGCCGCGCGGGCACTGCTGGCCGGTGAAGTCGAAGCGGCCGCGATCATCGACATGAACCACCTGCTCTTCGGCAAGGAGGGCACGCTCCCGGCCGGAAGCACCCGCGTGCTCGCGCAGACTCCCGCCTACGACCACTGCAATCTCAGCGTCGTCGACGACGCGCCGCAAGACGAGGTCCGCAAGCTCGGCCAGCTGCTGCTGTCCATGTCCTACACCGATCCCGAGGTCCGGCCCCTGTTCGACCTGGAGGGGCTCACCGCCTGGCACGAAGGGCGCAGCAGCGGCTACGGCATGCTCGACGCCGCTGTGCGGGAGCAGGCCTTCTACGACGCCGAGGGCCGGGTCACCGCCGCGGAGTACCGGCCATGACCACCGCACTGCCCGGCGTGCTCGACCTGGAAACGCTCAGCTTCGAACGAGGCGCCCACCTGCTCGTGCAACAGGCGCTGCGAGGACTGCGCCCCGGCGAAGAACTCGGCGTCACCGGCAGCGACCCCGCGCTGGTCGTGCACCTGGAAACCTGGTGCCGCCAGAACGGGCACGGCGCCCGCCCGGCACTCGACACCGACTTCGGCGTCCGGGCCTGGGTGGTCCGCGGCCGCGCCGACCTCGACCGGTGGGCCGGCGCCCAACGGGCCGGCGGACCGCATCCCAGCGGGATCGTCAGCGACCCGGCACCGGACTGGGGCCTTGCCGCCCGCGGCGCACTGATCGAGCAAGGCGGCCCGACACCGCCGTTCGACATCACCCACCGCGACCTGGTGTGGGCCGAGATCGCGCCCTCGCTCTACGCGCATGCCGCCGCCGCCCAATGGAACCCCGACACCGAAGTGGACTGGAAAGCGGAATTCACGCTCGCGCCCGAGGTGGAGCAAGCGGTCGTCCAGGTGATGACCTACCTCATCGAGAACGAGCAGGCAGCGTTGGTCATCCCCGCACGGCTGCTGGGCCGGATCCACCCGCACTTCCGGGAGGTTCTGCAGCTGCTCGCCGTGCAAGCGGCCGACGAAGCCCGTCACATGGAAGTCTTCACCCGCCGCGCGCTCTTGCGCGGCGGCGAGATGGGCACGTCCTCGGCCAGCGGCCGGGAATCACTGGCCACATTGCTGACCGAAGCCGAGTTCTCGCTCGCCTCGTTCCTTCTGTCGGTCCTCGGCGAGGGCAGTTTCCTGAACCTGCTGGAGTTCCTGGACAAACACGCTCCGGATCCGGTGACCAGGCAGGTCACCCGCCTCGCGCGGCGCGACGAGGCCCGCCACGTCGCGTTCGGGGTAGCCCACCTGCAGCATCAGTCCCAAATAGACCCGGCGCTGCGGGGACGGCTCCGGTCCGCGGTCGAACGCCGCTACGACGCACTGGTCGACACCTCCGGGCTCAACCAGGACGTGTTCGACTCGCTCGTCATCATGGCCGCCGGCCAGTGGACGCCGCAGGCGATCGCCCGCGGCTACGACAAGGTCATGAAGCTCCAGTCCGAAATGGACGACGGCCGTCAGCGGAGGCTGGTCCACCTCGGCTTCCCCGCCGACGAAGCCGCGGACCTGTCCTCTTTGCACACCCGCAACTTCATGTGACCGAAACCCTGTCTGCACAAGGCCCGCCGGCCCGGCGTCTACGCGGCGATCGCCCGCCCTTCCGAACGCCACTCGAGCATCCCGCCCGACATCCGGCGGGCCTTGCGCCCGCGTGCCCGCAACAACCGCACCGCCTCATAGGACAGCACGCAGAACTCTCCCCGGCAGTAGGCCACGACCTCCTGGTCCGCGGGCAGCTCCGAGAGCCGGTCTTCGAGTTCGTCCAAGGGCACCGACACCGCACCGGCGATATGCCCGGCCTCGAACTCGTTCTCCGGGCGCACGTCCAGCACGAGCGCGTCACCGGCTTCGATCCGGTCCATCAGGGCGTCGCGGCCGAGTTCCTCGACCTCGTCCTCTCCCAGAAGCTCGTCGGCGGCCTGCCGGGTCTCGGCCAGGTGCGCCTTAGCGACTTCGTGCAGGCTCAGACACAGCCGGGCGACCTCGTCCCCGGCGAGCCGGTAGAACACGCGGGTGCCGTCCTTGCGGGTCCGCACCAGCCCGCCCTGCCGCAGCGCCTGCAGATGCGCCGACGCGGTCGTCAGCTTCAGCCCGGTGCGTCGCGCCAGCACCTCCACGCTGCGTTCACCCTGAGCCAGCACGTCGAGCAGCTCAAGCCGCTTCGGGCTGCCTAGTGCCTTGCCGACGCGGGCGAACTGCTCGAACAACACCTCATGCGGTCCAGGGTTCTCGGACATGAGGACACCATCCCGTTCTGCTTCTCCAAAGCTTTCTGGATCTATGCCAATAGTGTCACACTTCCGGCCCACCGGCGCGTCCGCATTCCCGTCGTGACGTGCGTGCATGCGGCCTGTGACCAGCGGCGAGAGGTCGACTGTGACCGCTGCGACAGGTGCCTGGCCCAGCGCCGTCGACGCTCCGGCAGCACATTTACTGAACTCACCTCACTATGTACTCTATGCATTAAATGGAGGAGGGTATGAGGTGGTCGGCAGTCCGGAGGAGGCGTTCGACAAGGCTTTCGAGCTGGCCGCCCGGCTGGCCGAGACGATGCAGGGCGCATTGGCTGAGCGAGGTCTCACCTCCAGCCGTGCGGAGGTGATCTACGTGCTGGCCCGTGACGGCGAGCTGATGCAGCGCGCGCTCGCCGACGCCCTGCGGTGCACTCCCAGGCACGTCACCAGTCTCGTCGACCAGTTGCAGGACGCTGGCTTGGTGCGGAGGCTGCCCCATCCTCGCGATCGGCGGGCCGTCGCGGTTTCCTTGACCCCCAAGGGGTCCGCCACCGCACAGTGGATCAACGACAGCCGGCACAGCGGCGCCCGGGCAGTCCTCGGCAACGTGCCGCCAGACGACATGGCCGCCTTCGTCCGCGTCGCCGACCTCATCCTGGGCGCCGTCGCCCCGGCGACATGACCGGCTACGACGTCGCCATCGTGGGCGGCGGTCAGGCAGGACTGGCTCTCGGACACGAACTCGCCGGCACGGGACTGAATTTCGTGATCCTCGACGCGGGCGCGGACATCGGCCACGTCTGGCGCAATCGCTGGACGTCCCTGCGTCTGTTCACCCCCGCGCGATACGCCGCGCTGCCCGGCCTCCCGTTCCCCGGCCCGCCGGATGCCTACCCCGGGAAAGACCAGGTCGCCGACTACCTCGCGACCTACGCCGGCACATTCGACCTGCCCGTCGAGACGTCGACCGCCGTCACTGCCCTCGAACGTCACGACGACGGCTACCGTCTCACCACGAGCCGCGGACCGATCCGGGCATGGCAGGTGGTCGTCGCGACCGGGCCGTTCCAGCAACCGGCCGTCCCGGCCCTCTCGGAAGCATTCGCACCCGAAATCCTGCAACAGCACAGCAGCGCTTACCGGGACCCGGACCCGTTCCGCGGCCGCCGGGTCCTAGTGGTCGGCGCGGGCAACTCCGGCGTGCAGATCGCCGCCGAACTCGCCGCCGACCCGGACGTCGCCGCGGTGACGCTCGCGGCCGGAACCCGCAATGTCCATGTTCCGCAACGCATCCTGCGCCGTGACATCTTCTGGTGGCAGACTCGCACCGGGCTGATCACCGCACCCGCGGCCTCCCGGCGAGGTCGCTGGATGCGCCGCGGCGAAGGCACTGTGATCGGCCACTCGCTCCGCGACCTGCGCCGCCTCGGAATCAGCTTCGCACCCCGGCTCACGAACGCCCTGGACGGCACTGCGGTCTTCGCCGACGAAACGCACACCGACGTCGACGCGGTCGTCTGGGCGACAGGATTCCGTCGGGACCACTCGTGGGTCGACATCCCCGGCGCGCTCGACGAATCAGTACTCCGCCACCGCGAGGGCATCACACCCACACCCGGCTTGTACGTCCTCGGGCAGCCCTGGCAACGAACCGCCGGCTCGGCGCTCATCGGCTACGTGGGCCACGACGCCACCCACCTCGCCCCGCGGATCGTCGGCCACGCGTCGGCAAAGTCCGCATCGTCCTCGTAGCACGACCCGGCAAATCTGCGCTGACAGACATCAAGGCAGGCAGCGAACATGGCTCGGCCGCCTGAGCACAAGCAGTGGCAGGACCAAGAGGTCGGCACTGCTCTATCGAAGTTCTACAACGCAGAACGAGTGATCGAGAAGAACGAGTCCGTCGACTCGTCGGGCAGGCTCGGCATCGCAAGGAGTGGCGCGATGTGTGCGGTCACGGCCACTGATTCACAGTGCATCTCCAACGCGGATTTTCCTGGCGGCTTCGTGCGCTCGTTCAGTGGCCGCGCTCGCTCCGTACTTCCGGGCCATCTGCGGTGTGGACCAGCCGTTGAGCAGCATCAGGTCGCCTTCGCTGCCGCCGGACTTAAGGAAGGTGTGCGACTGGAAGTGCCGGCCGAGGTGTGCGTGGAGGTTGCGGCCGAGCACGCCGTGAGCGTCGGCGTCGTTGCCGCGTCGGCGGAGCATGATCTTGATGCCGTTCGGCGAGAGCGGTGTGCTGCGGCGATGGTCGCTGAGCCACAGCCTGGTGGTCGTATCGGCGTATGGGTGGCGTGCCCGGACGCGGAGATAACGGCCGAGGGCCTTGCCGGTGGCAGCGCTGAAGGGGAGTGCGCGCCATTTGCCGCCTTTGCCGAGGACGTTGACGACGCGGCGGGTCAGATCGAGGTCGTGTTCCAGGTCGATGTTGGCGATTTCGGAGAGTCGGCCGCCGGTGTCCCAGATCAGTCGGATGATCGCTTCGTCCCGGCGGCTGTGGAAGTCGCGTCCTTGGCATTCCCGGAGAACCTGTTTGATGAATTCCACCGGGGTGATGGGGATCGGCTGATCCGGGATGTGCGGCGGATTCATGCGAGCCATCGGGTGGTGCTCGATTTCCTCTTCGGTAAGAAGCCAGTTGAACCATGCGCTCAGCGCCCGGTAATTGTTGTTCGCGTTGCCGGGGCTGGTCGTGGCGAGGCGATAGGCGATCCACCGTTTGACGTGGTTCGGTTCGTAATCTTCGGGTTCGCTCGGTTCCGTCGGAACAGAGGAGAGCCACGCTTCGGGGTCGTCGGCTTCCGGCGGTGCGACCGGGTCGGCGAGCCAGATGTGGAAGAAGCGCACGGCGTCGCAGTAGCAGCGGATCGTGCGGGGGCTCTTGTTCTCCGCCTCGAGTGACATAGCCCACTCGTTGATCAACGCCTGCCAGGCCGGCGGAGCGGGCTTCAGGGCTCGGGTGCGCATGTGAAAATCCTCAAATAGGAGTGTCACTGAGCGCTGTGCTAGCTCCCGGGCCGCATCCGGCGGCACGAAAGAGGGGCTGAACCCGCAGGTCCAGCCCCTATCGGTCGGGATGACAGGATTTGAACCTGCGACCCTCCGCTCCCAAAGCGGATGCGCTACCAAGCTGCGCCACATCCCGGCACCCCCGAAAGCCTCCGGAAGCCGGTGTACCCGGGGGGTGTACGACCCACCCTAGCGGGCACGCTAAGCTAGCTTCGCTCCCGGGTCACCGAGGGCGCTGCGGGTGTAGCTCAATGGTAGAGCCCTAGTCTTCCAAACTAGCTACGCGGGTTCGATTCCCGTCACCCGCTCCAACGCTTCTGAATCAGAGGACGACGCCGCGTCCGCCTCCAGGCGGGCGGCGATCACGTCCAGCAGCAGGTCAGTGTCCACCGGCTTCGTGATGTAGTCGTCCGCTCCCGAGGCCAGGGTTCGCTCCCGGTCTTCCTCCGTCGCTTTCGCTGTGACGGCGATCACGGGCAGGTCTTCGTGGGCCGCTTCGGCGCGGATCGCGGCGATGGTCGCGTTGCCGTCCAGTTCCGGCATCATGACGTCCATCAGGACCAGCGCGGTGTCCTCGTGGCGTTCCAGGGCCCGGATTCCGGCCACGCCGGTGTCGGCGTAGATGACTTCCAGGCCTGCCTGCTCCAGGACCGCCGCGAGGGCGAAGACGTTGCGCAGGTCGTCGTCGACGATCAGGACCTTTTCGCCGTTGAAGCGTTTCGGGGCGCTGTTCGGTTCGGCCACGGTGATGGTGCTCGGCAGGACCGGCAGCTTCGGGGTGGGGCGCACGGGGGTCGTGGGGGCGATCAGGTTCGCGGCGCCGACCGGCAGGTACAGCGTGAAGGTGCTGCCCTTTCCGGGAACGCTGCTGACGCGCAGTTCGCCGCTCAGCAGTTCGGTCAGCTGCTGGCTGATCGACAGGCCCAGGCCGGTTCCGCCGTACTTGCGGCTCGTCGTCCCGTCCGCTTGGCGGAAGGCGTCGAAGATGACTTCCAGCTTCTCCTCGGGAATGCCGATGCCGGTGTCCTCGACCGCGAACGCGATGATCCCGGCCGCCGAACGCAAGGACTCCTGCTCGACCTCCTCCGGGTCGGCCATCCGGATGTGCAGGCGCACGCCGCCCTCGTCGGTGAACTTCGCGGCGTTCGACAGCAGGTTCCGCAGCACCTGCTGCAACCGGTGCTCGTCGGTGTGCACGCTGCCGGGCACCGGCGGGTCGATCATGACCGCGAACTCCAGGCCCTTGTCCGCGGTCAGCGGGCGGCACAGGGATTCGACGTAGTTCACCAGCTCCGGCAGCGTCACGTCGGACATCTGCAGGTCCAGCTTCCCCGCCTCGACCTTCGCCAGGTCCAGGATGTCGTTGATCAGCTGCTGGAGGTCGCTGCCGGCCGCCCAGATCGTCTTCGCGAACTGGATCTGCTTCTCGGTGAGGTTGCCCTCCGGGTTCTCCGACAGCAGTTTCGCCAGGATCAGCGCGCTGTTGAGCGGCGTCCGCAGCTCGTGCGACATGTTCGCCATGAACTCGTTCTTGTACTGCGAGGCGACCGTCAGCTGCCCGGCCCGTTCCTCCAGCTCCTGGCGGGCCTGCTCGATCTCGATGTTCTTGACCTCGATGTCGCGGTTCTGCTGGGCCAGCAGCGCCGCCTTCTCGGCCAGTTCGGTGTTCGACCGGCGCAGTTCGCCCTGCTGGGCCTGCAACTGCTCGGACCGCGCGCGCAGTTCCTGGGCCAGCCGCTGCGATTCGGTCAGCAGCGCCTCGGTGCGCGAGTTCGACAGGATCGTGTTCACGTTGACGCCGATGGTGTGCCGCAGCTGCTCCAGCAGGTCCAGGTGCACCGCGGAGAACTCGTTGACCGACGCCAGTTCCAGCACGCCGAGCACCTCGCCCTGGAACAGCACCGGCAGCACGATCACGTTCACCGGCGGGGCCGAGCCGAGCCCGGACGACACCAGCGCGTACTCCGGGGGAGCGCCGTTGACCAGTATCGTCCGCCGGTCCACCGCGGCCTGGCCGATCAGCGATTCGCCGAGCCGGAACCGCAGGCCGGTGCGGGCCTGGGCGAGGCCGTAGGCGGCGATGCAGTCGAGCAGCTTGTCCGGGTCGCCGCCGTCCTCGTCGTCGTGCGCGATGAAGAACGCGCCCTGCTGCGCGCTCACCAGCGGGGCCAGCTCGGACAGGATCAGCGTCGCCACCGACGCGAGGTCGCGGTGGCCCTGCATCCTCCCCGACAGCCGCGCCAGGTTCGTCTTCAGCCAGTCCTGCTCGCGGTTCGCGGAGGTGGTCTCCTTGAGGTTCGCGATCATCTGGTTGATGTTGTCCTTGAGGTCCGCCAGCTCGCCGGACGCGTCCACGGTGATGTGCCGGGTCAGATCGCCCGCGGTCACCGCCGTGGCGACCTGGCCGATCGCGCGGACCTGCGTGGTCAGGTTGCCCGCCAGCTGGTTCACGCTCTCGGTGAGCCGCTTCCAGGTGCCGGACACGCCCTCGACCTCGGCCTGGCCGCCCAGCTTGCCTTCGGTGCCGACCTCGCGGGCGACCCGGGTGACCTCAGCGGCGAACGCGGACAGCTGGTCGACCATCGTGTTCATCGTGGTCTTCAGCTCCAGGATCTCGCCCCGGGCGTCGACGTCGATCTTGCGCGACAGGTCGCCTCGCGCGACCGCCGTGGTGACCTGCGAGATGTTCCGCACCTGGCTGGTCAGGTTGTGCGCCATGAAGTTGACGTTCTCGGTCAGGTCCTTCCAGGTCCCGGCCACGCCGGGCACCCGCGCCTGACCGCCGAGGATGCCTTCCGTGCCGACCTCGCGCGCGACCCGGGTGACCTCGTCGGCGAACGCGCGCAGCGTTTCGACCATGTCGTTCAGCGTCCCGGCCAGCGCCGCGACCTCGCCCGCCGCGTCGATGGAGATCTTCTTCGACAGATCGCCGTTCGCCACCGCGCTCGCCATCGTGGCGATGCTCCGCACCTGCACAGTCAGGTTGTCGGCCATGACGTTCACGTTGTCGGTGAGGTCTTTCCAGATCCCGGCGACGCCCGGAACTCGCGCCTGGCCGCCCAGCCGGCCCTCGGTGCCGACCTCGCGGGCGACGCGGGTGACCTCGTCGGCGAAGGCGGACAGCTGGTCGACCATCGTGTTGAGGATGTTCTTGAGTTCCAAGATCTCGCCGCGCGCGTCGACGGTGATCTTCTGCGTCAGGTCGCCGCGCGCCACGGCGGAGGTGACCTGGGAAATGTTCCGCACCTGGTCGGTGAGGTTGTTGGCCATGAAGTTGACGTTGTCGGTGAGGTCCTTCCAGGTCCCCGCTACTCCCGGCACAGTCGCCTGACCGCCGAGTTTTCCTTCGGTGCCCACCTCTCGCGACACCCGGGTGACCTCGTCGGCGAAGGAGGAGAGCTGGTCGACCATCGTGTTCAGCGTGGTCTTGAGCTCGAGGATTTCGCCGCGCGCGTCGACCGCGATCTTCTTCGTCAGGTCGCCGCGCGCCACCGCCGTCGCGACCTGCGCGATGTTGCGGACCTGCGCGGTGAGGTTGTTGGCCATGAAGTTCACCGAGCCGGTCAGGTCGCGCCAGATGCCGGCGACCCCGGGCACGGTGGCCTGGCCGCCCAGCTGCCCTTCGGTGCCGACTTCGCGGGCCACTCGGGTGACTTCGTCGGCGAAGGAGGAGAGCTGGTCGACCATCGTGTTCATCGTGGTCTTGAGTTCGAGGATCTCGCCCCGGGCGTCCACGGTGATCTTCTGCGTCAGGTCGCCCTTCGCGACCGCGGTGGTCACGTGCGAGATGTTGCGGACCTGGTCGGTCAGGTTGTCGGCCATCTGGTTGACCGAGTCGGTCAGGCCGCGCCACGTGCCGGCCGCGCCGGGGACCTCCGCCTGACCGCCGAGCCGGCCTTCGGAACCGACCTCCCGGGCCACTCGGGTGACTTCGTCGGCGAAGGAGGAGAGCTGGTCGACCATCGTGTTCAGGGTCGTCTTCAGCTGCAGGATCTCGCCGCGCGCGTCGACGTCGATCTTCTTCGTCAGATCGCCCGCCGCGACCGCCGTGGCGACCTGCGAGATGTTGCGGACCTGGTCGGTCAGGTTGTCCGCCATCAGGTTCACGGAGTCGGTGAGGTCGCGCCAGGTGCCCGCGACGCCCGGCACCCGTGCCTGGCCGCCGAGACGCCCTTCGGAACCGACCTCGCGGGAGACCCGGGTGACTTCGTCGGCGAAGGAGGAGAGCTGGTCGACCATCGTGTTGATGGTGTTCTTCAGCTCGAGGATTTCGCCCCGCGCGTCGACGTTGATCTTCTGCGTGAGGTCGCCGCGCGCCACCGCGGTGGTGACCGAGGCGATGTTCCGGACCTGCTCGGTGAGGTTGTCGGCGAGGAAGTTGACCGAATCGGTGAGGTCGCGCCAGGTCCCGGCCACGCCGGGGACCTCGGCCTGCCCGCCGAGGCGGCCCTCTCCGGCGATCTCGCGGGAGAGCCGGATCACTTCGGCGGCGAACCGCGACAGCTGCGCGTTCAGGCCGTTCACGGTCTTCGCCAGCTCGGCGTACTGCCCGCGCAGCGGACGGCCGTCCAGCTGCAGCGCCATCGGCTGCGACAGATCGCCCTCGGCGACCGCGCCGAGCACCCGGTCCAGCTCCACGACCGGGCGGCTGACGTCCTCGATCAGCCCGTTCACCGTCTCGACCGCGGCGCTCCAGCCGCCGGGGCCGATTTCGGCGCGCACGCGCTCGGTGAGCCTGCCTTCCTGGCCCACCGCGGTGCGCACGCGCATGAGTTCCGTCACCAGCCGCTGGTTGCGCTCGGCGATGTCGTTGAACGCCGAGGCGAGCCGGGCGGTGATCCCGTCGCCGTGCGCCACGAAGCGCCGCCGGAAATTGCCGTCCCCGAGGTCGTGGACCGCGGCGAGCAGCCGTTCCAGGGCCGCGACCTCGCTCGCCGGGACGAATTCCGGTTCCTGGGCCCCGGCGTTCCGGGAGCGCCCGGAAGTCTGGGGGGACTCTGTCATCTCTGCCGACCTTCCCACCACGCGTGTGCCAGCCATGGTCGTCGACCCAGCCTGCCACGGTTCGCCCTACACTTCGACCCAGTCCGCCCGCGCACACTGTGCCAACCTGGAAGGACCAGGACCGTCAGGTCGACCCGGAGGCAGGAGGTTCGTGCATGGTGTCACGGCCCGCTCCGGCGTCGGCCCTGCCACCCGGCTCCGAGCTGCCCGGGCACGCCGGATTCTGGCGCTCGGTGCTCGACGACGTGCGCGACCCGGTGTTCCTCCAGGACCCGGAAGGCGCGCTGCGCTGGGCCAACGCGGCCGCGCAGCGGCTCGGCCCGGCCGATCTCGTCAGCGTGACCGAGACCACCGGCAAGGTCGGCCACCGGCCGGCCAAGGTCCGCGCGCTGCCCGGCGGCTGGCGCGCCTGGACCGTGGTCGACGACGGCCGCCGTCGTCCGGAAGAGTTCCTCGCCGAGGCCGGTCCGAAACTGGCGCTCGCGCGCGGACGGCACGGCACCGCGCGGGTGATCGCCGAGCTGGCGGCCTCCGCGCTGGGCGATTGCGCCTTCGTGCTGCTGCCGACGACCCGGGGCCGCTGGGAATGGTGGAGCTGCACCGAGCACGGCGCGGCGGGCCACGGCCGGATCCGGCGGGTCCCGGCGCAGCTCGCGCCGGTGGTGTCCGACGCGGTCGCCGACGCCGCCCGGCCCGAGGTCCGCGCGGTGCCGGCGACCGAGGTCGCGGCGCTGCCCGCGGCGGTCGCCGAGCCGTTCGAAGGGCACCTCGAGGTGTCAGTGGTCTCGTTCGGTTCGGGCATGGCGGGCGCGGTGCTGCTCGGCAGGCGCGGCGAGCCCGCGTTCGGGCTGTCTCAGGGCGAGGCGGTCGAGGCGTTCGCGGACGCGGCGGGCACCGCGCTGGCGAACGCGCAGCGCTACGCCCGGCAAGAGGAAGCCACCCGCGGGCTGGAATCGACGTTGCTGCCGACCCCGCCCGCTCAGGTCGAAGGTGCGAATTTCGAGCTGTGGTACGAACCCGCCGGCGGAGTGCTGGGCGTCGGCGGCGATTTCTACGACGTCCTCCCTCGCGACGACGGCAGTGCGTTCGTGGTCGTCGGCGACATCTGCGGCAAGGGCGCCGAGGCGGCCGCCCTGACCGGCCGGGTCCGGCATTCGCTGGCCGCGCTGCATCTGGTCGAACGCGACGGCCGCACGATGCTGCGGCTGCTCAACGAACTCCTGATCTCCGGCGGCAGCAACCGGTTCGCGACGCTCGTGCTCGGTTCGGTCGCCGCCGGGGACTCCGGGCTCGACGTCACCCTCGCCTCCGGCGGCCATCCCGCCCCGCTCGTGCTGCGGCGCGGGGGAGCGGTCGAGGAGATCAGCGTGCCCGGCACGCTGGTCGGCGTGTCGCCGCAGGCGCGGTTCGCGGAGGCGACGACGCACCTGAACGAGGGCGACGTCTGCCTGCTGTACACCGACGGCGTCACCGAAGCCCGCAACCGCACCGAATCCACCGAACTGTTCGGCGACGAGCGGCTGTACACGGTGCTGGAGGATTGCGTCGGGCAACCGGCGCGGGAAGTCGTGCGCCGGTTGCGCGAGGCGGTGCGGGAGTGGCTCGGGAATTCCGGCCACGACGACATCGCGGTGCTGGCGATCGAAGCCACTTCCCGGACAGAGTAAGCCAGAGCAAGCCGGAATTCTCTCGCCCGGTCAGGAAAATTCACTTCCCTGACCGGGTTTGCCCTTCCGGCGCCTGTTCGGCCTTCGCGGTCTGGTCCGGCGCCGGAGCGGTCTCGACGTCCCGCTTCGGCTCGGCCGCGCACGCGGCTTCCGGGCGCTCGAAGTGTTCTCGGCACTGCCGTCCGAACCGACGTGCGTGTGCGGTCATCGGTCCCACCTCCCCGGCTCGACACCAGGATCGCGCGCCGGGACGGACTTCGCCACCGAATTGCGTCGCGTCAGCCGACCGGGTGGTCCGGCGCGGTCTGTCTAATGTGGATTCTTCTCGCTCGGCGGCGGTCCGGTTCCGGGGTCCCGGGGATTCCTGGTCTGTCCCGGCGGGGTCTGCGGCGGCGTCCGGCCCGGCTGGCTCGCTTGACTCGCCTGGCTCGGCTCGTCCGGCGGCACCGGAACGGTGCGGGTCGTCGTGCCGGGCTGCAGCGTCGTCGTCTGCCCGGGCGTGTCCGTCTTCGCCGAACGGGCCGGCGGAGCGGACGGCGAATGCCGGGGAGCCGAATCCGGTGAATCGGACGGAGCGGAAGCGGGTGGGGAAACCGGGATCCGAGCCGGTTCGGGAGCCGGCGCGGAGCCGGTGCCCGGGCGAAGCGGAGTCGCGAGCAGCAACGTCCCCGCCGCCACCAGCACCACCGGCAGACCCGCTGCGAGCACCGCGCGCCGCCGGGACACCCGATGGCGGCGGCAGAAGACCGCCAGCCGCGTTTTCAGCGGGAGCCGCAACGGTTCCGTACCGCGCAACGCGCGCGCCACCGCGATGGCGGACGGCCTCTCTTCCGGATCGCGCATGGTCATCGCGCGCAGAGTCCTCGCCAGCGGTTGCGGCGCGTCCGACGGCACGCGCGGCGACCGATGCAACCGCACCACCGCGGTTTCCGCTGCGGTGCCCGGGTATTCGCGGACGCCGGTGAGGCATTCCAGGAGCACCAGCCCCAGCGCGTACACATCCGAAGCCGGGCCCGGCTGCTCGCCGAGCACCTGCTCGGGCGACAGGTAGGCCGCCGTCCCGACCACCGCGCCGGTGTCGGTCACGCGGGTCGCGTCCACGATGCGCGCGACGCCGAAGTCCGCGATCTTCGGGCCGTCGCCGGACATGAGGATGTTGGCGGGCTTGAGATCCCGGTGCGTCACCTCGTGCGAGTGCACGTGCGCGAGCGCCTCGGCCAGCTGCGCGCCGAACTCGGCGACCTGCTCGGCGGGAAGCGGTCCGGAGCGCAGCCATTCGGACAGGTTGGGCCCGTCCACGAAGTCCATGACGAGGTACGCGTGCCCCTCGTCGACCCCGGCGTCCACGAAGCCGACCAGCCCCGGATGCCGGACCGCGCGCAGTGCCGCGATCTCCTGGTCCCGGCGGTTGCGGCCGAGTTCGACCGCTCCGGCGTGGAACAGCTTCACCGCGACCTCGGCGCCGGTTTCGCGGTCCGCGGCGCGGTGCACGCGGGCCGTCGCGCCTTGGCCGATCCGTTCGCCCAGCTCGTACCGGCCGGCCAGCAGCAGCGGAGCGGGCCCGTACCGGCCCAGCGCGAACCGTCGCGCGGTCGTGCTCGCGTCCGCATCGCCAGCGCCGGTCATCGCCGATCACCTTTCCCCCGGGTAGCGGGTCAACATACCCGCAGCCGGGCGAGGGCAAAAGCGGAGCCGCCCGATTTCGCGAGTACAGTGGCACCTGGGTATTACCGGCGCGCGCAATACTTGCAGCGGCATCGAGACGGGTGCGCGCCGAGAACGCCCGGGGCCGCGGCCGCCCGCGAACCCGGGCCGCTCGGAGGAGGTGCACCATGTCGGTGTCGGACGACGCCGTCGAGGCGCGCGCGCAGGGCTGGCGGACGCTGGCGGCGCTGCACGCGCGGATCGAGGACCGGCTGAACCGCGCGCTGGAAAGCGAGCACGAGCTGTCGGTGAGCGAGTACACGGTGCTCGACGTGCTCGGCCGCCAGGACGGCTTCCACCTGCGGATGAGCCAGCTGGCGAACGCCGTGGTGCTGAGCCAGTCGGCGACGACCCGGCTGGTCACGCGGCTGGAGGAGCGCGGCTTGCTGTCGCGGTACCTGTGCCAGGACGACCGCCGCGGCATCTACACCGAGGTCACCGCTTCCGGGCAGAAGCTGCTGGCCGCCGCCCGCCCGACGCACGACGCGGCGCTTTCCGCCGCGCTCGCCGAGGCGGAGGAGCTTCCGGAGCTGGCTCCGCTGGTGACCGCGCTGGGGTCGCTCACCTTCGCCGCCAAGTGACGTTCCGTGAAGGGCTCCTTGAAGGAATCTGATTCCCTCAAGGAGCCCTTCACGGACTTTCAGGGCCGCAGGCGATGCAGGTCCCGGGGAAAGAGCGTCGCCCCGCGCACGTTGGCCACGCCGAGCACCCGGGCGACCCAGCGCTCCAGCCCGATCGCGAACCCGCCGTGCGGCGGCATCCCGTACGCGAACGCGTCGAGGTAGTCCGAGTACTGCCCGGCTTCCTCGCCGAGCACTGCCAGGTAGTCCGCGTACCGGTGGAGCCGCTGGCCGCCGGTGACCAGTTCCAGGCCGCGGAACAGCAGGTCGAAACTGTTCGAGCGGGCCGGGACCGCCGGGTCCGGATGGGTGTAGAACGGCCGTTTCGCCATCGGGTATCCGGTCACGAACAGGAATTCCGATCCGTGCTCGCGCTCGGCCCACTCGCACAGCCACCGTTCGTGCGCGGGCGCGAGGTCCGGTTCGCCGCGCGGGTCCTCGCCGGTGTGCCGGGCCAGAAGTTCTTGTGCCGCGGCGAAATCGATCGACGGAATCTCCTCCGGCACGAACGGTGCGTCCGGACCGGCCGCGGCAGCCATCCCGGCCACGACGTCGCGCAGCACTGCCATCACGTCGCGGTGGTCGGCGATGAAGCCCAGTTCCGCGTCGAGACTCGTGTACTGGGCCAGATGCCGTGCGGTGTCGTGGGGTTCGGCGCGGAAAACGGGTCCTGCTTCGTAAACCCGCTCGAACACCCCGACCATGGCCTGTTTGAAAAACTGCGGCGACTGGGCCAGACAAGCCGGGCGGCCGAAGTAGTCGAGCCGGAACACATTCGCCCCGGATTCCGTCGCGTTGGCAACGATCTTCGGCGTATGAATCTCGGTGAACCCCTGGCTGTCCAGCACTCGCCGAAACGCCGCGACACTGGCCGCGGCCAGCTCGAATCTCCGACGCAGCACGGGATGCCGCAACGCGACCGCCGCGTTGTCCAGCACCACCGGCAAACCAGCCGCCACCTCCGGCCGGTACAAATCGAACGGCGGACGTTTTTCGGGCGCGGACAACACTTCCACCGCGGGTTCCCGCAGCTCGACCCCTTGCGGCGCTTGGGGATTAGCGACCACTTTTCCGGTGAGCCGCACAACGGTTTCCTCGGCAGCCTCCGGCGGCTCGGCGAAAACCGCCTGCGCCGTTCCGGAACGGTCGCGAACGACCAGAAACGCCACGGATTTCAGCACTCGCCGGCGGTGCACCCAGCCGGCGATCGTTACGGTGGAGCCCACGGCTTCACGCAGGCAGGCCACCGGGGTGCGGGTACTCATTCCTTCTCCTGAGCGCACTCGGCGACCCCTTGGGGGTGCGGGCGAGAAGGGACACTCGCGGTGCCACCGCACCTTCGCCGCCGGAGGGGCGGCCTCGTTCTGGCCGGATGACGGCGGCCGGGCCGGCGGGGCATTTCCTCCCCGCACTCGGGAGTGTCTTCGCGCAGGGCCGCGACGCTGCCTTCTCACCGGCGGCAGCTCTCTGTCCCTCGCCGTGCCCTGCGCTACTCGTCTCCGTCAACGTGTTGCCCGCAACGGTAAAACACCGCCGCCGCCCGCGTCGCCTGATTTACCGGACGCCCAGCAGATGCTCCAGGGCCAGCTGGTTGAGCCGGGTGAAGTGGTACCCGCGCCGTCCGGCAGCCTCGACGTCGAACTCGTCGGCAGCCAGGTCGTCCAGCGTTTCGCCCTCCGACAGCGTCGGCGTGGCCAGCTCCGGCACCCGCGAAGCGGCGAGCGCTTCGGCGACCTCCGGATCGGCGCGGAACGCGCGGGCTTTCTCGCGCAGGATCAGGTAAGTGCGCATGTTCGCCGCCGCGGAAACCCAGACGTCCTCGGGATCCTCGGTGCGCAGCGGTTTGTAGTCGAAGTGCCGCGGGCCGTCGTAGCCGCCGTGCTCGAGGAGGTCGACGAGGAAGAACGCGCTGGTGAGATCGCCGTGGCCGAAGATCAGGTCCTGGTCGTACTTCGGGCCGTGCTGGCCGTTGAGGTCGAGGTGGAACAGCTTGCCCTGCCACAGCGCCTGCGCGACGCCGTGCACGAAGTTCAGCCCGGCCATCTGCTCGTGCCCGACCTCCGGGTTGAGCCCGAACAGCTCGGGCCGTTCCAGCTGCGAGATGAACCCGAGCGCGTGGCCGATCGTCGGCAGGAGGATGTCGCCGCGCGGTTCGTTGGGCTTCGGCTCCAGCGCGAACCGGAGGTCGTAGCCCTGCGAAACGGCGTAGTCGGCGAGGACGTCGAGACCTTCCTTGTACCGGGCGAGTGCGGCCCGGACGTCTTTCGCCGCATCGGATTCCGCGCCTTCGCGGCCGCCCCACAGAACGTAGGTCTGCGCGCCGAGTTCCGCGGCGAGGTCGAGATTGCGCCGGACCTTGGTGAGCGCGTAACGCCGGATGTCGCGGTCGTTGCTGGTCAGGCCGCCGTCCTTGAAAACCGGGTGGCTGAACAGGTTCGTCGTCGCCATCGGCACGCGCAGGCCGGTCTCCGCCAGTGCCCGCTTGAACTTGGCGATCGCGGTGTCGCGGTCCGGTTCGGTGGCGAGGAGGTCGTCGTCGTGGAAGGTGACGCCGTACGCGCCGAGGTCGGCCAGCCGGTGCACGCTCTCGACCGGGTCGAGCGGCGGGCGGGTGGCGACGCCGAACGGGTCGGCGGCGGGCCAGCCGACGGTCCACAGTCCGAACGAAAATTTGTCCTCCGGCGCGGGGGCGTAGTCGGCCATGCCCGTCCCTTCATTTAGTTCACGTTGTAGACTAAATACTGCGCTACGGTCGTCCCGGCCGTCAAGAGCGGAGGTCCGCATGGAACCGGTCCGGCACGACGCGATGCGTGCGCGGAACCTCGAACTGGTGCTCGGCGAGATCAGCCGGGGCGATCCGCTGACCCGTGCCGCGCTGGCGGAGCGGACCGGGCTGACCAAGTCGACCGTGTCCACTTTGGTCGGCTCGCTGCTGGACGCGGGCTTCCTGGCCGAGACCGCTGCGGTGCGAGCCGGGGAACGCGGCCGCCCTGGCGTCGAGGTTTCGCTGAGCGGTGCACGGATGGCGTCGCTGGGCCTTGAGGCCAATGTGGACTACCTCGCCGCGTGCGTCCTCGACTTGACCGGAACGGTCCGCCGCTCCACCCGAATCGACCGCGACAACCGCGAGGTGCCAGCGGAAACTGTCCTGAAGGCGGTGCGGGAGCTGGCTTCCGCTGAGCTGAAGGAAGCGCGCGAGCTGGGTTTGACGGTCGCTGGCGCGGTGCTGGCGGTGTCCGGTCCGGTGCGGGACGGCGTGGTGCTGAGCGCGCCGAACCTCGGCTGGCGGAACGTGCCTGTTTCGCTGGAACTGCCGATCCCGGTTTCGGTGGACAACGAGGCGAATCTCGGTGCGCTGGGCGAGCTGTGGTTCGGTGCCGGGGCGGCGGATTTCCTTTACGTGTCAGGCGAGATCGGCATCGGCGCGGGACTGGTCGTGGACTCGCGGTTGTTCCGCGGCACCGGTGGCGAACTGGGGCACGTGCTGGTTTCCCCGTCCGGTCCGCCTTGCCGTTGCGGCGCGGACGGCTGCCTGGAGACCTACGCCGGGCAGGAAGCGATGCTGGCCGCGGCCGGAGTATCCACAGTGGACGCTCTGTCCGCCGCGCTGACCGCGGGCGACGACGCGGCGTTGTCGGCCGTTTCGGCGGCGGGGGAGGCGCTGGGATTGGCGCTGGCGTCGGCGGTCAACCTGGTGGATGTGGACCGGGTCGTGCTCGGCGGGGTGTTCGGGCCGTTGTTTCCGTGGCTGGCTCCCGCCGCGGAGGCGGTGCTGCGGGCACGGTTGACCGGCCTGCGCGGTTCAGTGCCGGTGCTGAGCCCGTCCGCGCTCGGCGATTCCGCGGCGACGCTGGGGGCGGCGGGTCGCACCATCCACGGCGTTTTGGCTGATCCCGGGCCGTTCCTCGCCCGTTAGCCCAGGTTTTCGGCGAGCAGGGCCACGACGTCGCGCCAGGCCCGCTCGGCGTGCCGCGCGTGATAGCCGACGCCGGGGAGAACTCTCTGCTCGTGGTCGACCGGCGGGTGGTGGAACGCGTGCAGGGCGCCGCCGTAGACCGTGAGACGCCAATCGACGCCCGCCTCCTGCATTTCGGCGGCGAACGCGTCCCGTTGCGCCGGCGGCATGATCGGGTCCTCGGAACCGACGCCCGCCCACACCGGGCAGCGGATGTTCGCGGCCTCGCCCGGCCGTCCGGTGACCAGACCGTTGATCGTGCCGATCGCGCGCAGGTCGACGCCCGCGCGGCCGAGTTCCAGCACGACCGCGCCGCCGGTGCCGTAGCCGATCCCGGCGATCCGAGAGGGGTCGGTCCGCGGTTCGGCGAGCAGTACGTCGAGCGCCGCGTGGCCGATGTCGCGCAGCCGATCGGGGTCGTCGAGCAAAGGCAGGCAGCGGGCCAGCATCTCGTCGGGATCGGTGAACCAGCGGCCGCCGTGGATGTCGAAGGCCAGCGCGACGTAGCCCAGTTCGGCCAGTGCGTCGGCCCGTGCGCGCTGAAAGTCGTTGAGGCCGGTGCCTTCGGGGCCGATCAGCACCGCGGGCCTGCGGTCGGCGCCTGCCGGGAGCGCGAGGTGTCCGACCATGGTGAGGCCGTCGGCCGGGTATTCGACGGCGCGCGTCGTGACGGTCTCCATGGGAACGGACTGTAGTGAGCGCCGAGTCCCCGCGGGGAGCTGTTCACCGTCGGCGGACACGGCCATTCAGGTGACCCCCTCGCGGTGGCTCCCGGAAACGTGTTAGGAAAGCTTCCTAACTAAAGGGAGGATCCCGATGCGCAAGACGATGGTGCTCACCGCGGCCGTGCTCGCGGTGGCCGGAGCGGTGCCCGCGGTCGCGATGGCGGGAGACAGCCCGGCCGCGGACGCCGGGCATCCGAAGGCGCGCAACATCGTCTACATCCAGGGCGACGGCATGGGCGCGGCGCAGCGGGAGTTCGTCCGGCTCGCGACGACCGGCCGCGCGGGCGACCTCGTGATGAACCGGCTCCCGGTGACCGGAATGGTGCACACCGATCCGGACGACCCGGAGGCGCTCGTCACCGACTCGGCCGCGGCGGCGACCGCGCTGGCCACCGGGCACAAAACCCGCAACGGCGCGGTCGGGCAGGACGCGCGCGGCCGTCGGCTGCTGACCGTGCTCGAGCAGGCGAAACGCGCGGGCAAGTCGACCGGCCTGGTCACTACGGCGCAGGTCACCGGTGCGTCGCCGGCCGCGTTCGCGTCCCACGTTCCTTCGCGTGATCTGCAGAGCGACATCGCCAAGCAGTACATCACCGAAAGCCGTCCCGAAGTCCTCCTCGGCGGCGGCGAGGACTGGTGGCTGCCGAAGGGCGACCCCGGCGCGTGGCCGGACAAGCCGGGCGAGGAAAGCCGCAGCACGCACGGAAATCTCATCGAGCAGGCGAAGCGTTCCGGCTACACCTACGTCCGCAACGCCAGCGAACTCGCCGCGACCCGTGCGCCGCGGCTGCTCGGGCTGTTCGCCAACGAGGACATGGTCGACTACGGCCCGGACGGCAAAGGCGCGTACCAGCCGAAGGTCGCCCTGCCGGTGATGGCGAAGAAGGCGCTCGACACGCTTTCCGCCAACCCGCGCGGCTTCTTCCTGTTCCTGGAAGAAGAAGGCATCGACGGAATGTCCCACGAAAACAACGCGCACGGCGTCCTCGACGCGGGCCGGGCGCTCGACGCCGCCGTCGCCGAGGTGCTTCGCTTCACCCGCTCCCACCCGGACACCCTGGTGATCATCGGCGGCGACCACGAGACCGGCGGGCTGGCCATCGAGGACACCGACGGCGCCCCCGAAGGCGACGAGGACGGCCCGTTTCCCGTCCCTGGCACCAAACTTTCGCTGACCGTCGACTGGACGACCGGCGATCACAGCGGCGTGCCGACCCCGGTCACCGCGACCGGGCCCGGCTCGGACCGGCTCGGCGGGACGCTGGACAACACCGACGTCTACCGCGCGATGGTTTCCGCCGCCCGCCTGTGAACCTGGTGAGTGGCGATCCCGGTTCTAACCGGAATCGCCACTCACGAGGCCAAATTCGTCACGCCGTCGTAATCACCGACCGCGGCCTCTCCCGTGACGTCGTACTCCAGCAGCACCAGCCCGCTGGGCGTGGCCTCGTGCCGGACGAGCCGCAATCCGGTCGCCCACACCGGATGCGGGAACTGCAGACGTCCCGCCCCGAGCACCGTCGGCGTCACGACCAACCGGACCGTGTCCACGACGCCTGCGGACAGCAGAGTATTGCCGAGCCGGGCGCTGCCGTGAATCTGCAGCTCCCGGCCCGGCCGCGACTTCAGCTCGCGCACCGCCGTCGCGGGGTCGCCGCGCAAGACGGTGGTCGGCTCCCAGCTTCCGGTGTCGATCGTGTTCGACACGACGTACTTCGGCAGCGAGTTCATCCGCTCGGCGAACGGATCGTCCGGATCCGTGACGGCGGGCCAGTCCCGGGCGAACGAGGTGTAGGTGCGGCGGCCGAACAGCAGGCCGTCGGCCAGCTCCAGCCACTCCGAGGCACGCTGGACGAAGGTCTGGTCGAGATGCGGGACGAACCAGCCGCCGCGCGAGAAGCCGCCACTGGTGTCCTCTGTGGACGATCCGGGTCCTTGGCTGACGCCGTCGAGGGTGACGAACGCCGTGAGCGCTATCCGCATCAGGACGCGCTTTCCGCGATCCGGGCGAGCTGGGCGGTGACCGTGCCCCATCCGTCCGCGAACCCGAGGTCGGCGTGCCGTCCCTTCGCCGCCGGGTCTCCGTGCCGGACGAGGACGCGATAGTCCGTGCCGTCCGGATGATCGCGAAGGACGATCTCGGCTGTCATCGCGACCGGCTGCGGCTTCGCGGGCCGCCAAGCACTGTCGAGCGCATTCGTGAAAACGATCCGCTCGCGCTCCTCCACGACGAGGAAACACGCGTCGAGATGCGGGACGAATTCCTGGCCGTCCTCGCTCATCCGCGTGACGAACGCACCCCCAGCGCGCACGTCCAACGCGTCGACGCGGCACCGCATCGGCTCGGGAATCCACCACCGCGCGAGGCTGGCCGGGTCGGTCCAGGCGTCCCAGACGCGCTCGCGGGACGCGCGGATGACGCGGTCGAGGGAAAGATCGAGGTCGGGGTTCACTGCTGGTCCTCCTGGCTGGTGACGAACTGCTCGAGCCGGTCGGTGCGCCCGGCCCAGACGCGCCGCTGCTCGGCGAGCCAGTCCTCGACGAGCGCGAACCGCTCGCGGTTCAGTTCGCACGTCCGCACCCGCCCGGACTTCACGGTGCGGATCAGCCCGTGCGCTTCGAGCATCCGCACGTGCTTCATGAAGGAGGGCAACGTCATCGGAGCCTCGCCCGCGAGATCCCCGACGCTCGCCGGCCCCTGCCCGAGCCGCCGCACGACGGCCCGCCGGGTCGGATCGGCGAGGGCGGCGAACACCCCGTCGAGGACGGTCGAATACTGAGCCATAAGGCTAAGTATCACGGCGGCGGACAGTTAGCGCAAGGGCTAAGTGTCGAACCTGGGGAGCAACCGGAGGCCCGGTGATCCGCGAGGAAACCCGCGGTTCAGCGGAAAGAAGTGGCAACCGAGGGAGTCGAACCCTGCGCGGCTTGTGAAGGCGGCGCTCCTGACCGGCCCTGACCCTTCGGCGGGCGACGGCTGCCTGGTCTTGAGATACCCGTTTCAACGCCCGCCCCCACCCCCGGATTCCCGCTTCACCCGAACGGGGGCGGGCTGGCAGGCTGGGCGCATGGACGATCTTCTCCTCCGCCGCGTCCGGGTCGGGTTGCGGGGGCCGCTCGCCGACGTCCGGGTGCGCGACGGTGCCGTGTCGGCTGTCGAGGAGCCCGGGGCCGGGTCCGGGTTCGCCGCGCGGGTGCTCGACGGGCATGGCGGGACGTTGCTGCCCGGGCTGGTCGACGCGCACGCGCATCTCGTGCAATGGGCCGGTTTCCGCAGGCGCATCCCGCTGGACGGCGCGCGATCCGCGGTGGGCGCGGTCGAGTTGCTGATGGAAAAGCTGCTCGACGCTCCGGCGCGGGAACTCGTCGTCGGAGTCGGGTTCCGGGACGGGCTGTGGCCCGATCGGCCGCACAAGGATCTGCTGCAGCGCGCGCTGCCGGGCCGCGCGGTGGCGTTGTTCAGCGCGGATCTGCACACGTTGTGGCTCAGCCCGGCCGCGTTGAAGCTGATCGGCCGCGAGCATCCGACCGGCGTTCTGCTGGAGAACGACTGCATGAGCGCCACGGCCGCGTTGCCGTCCGCTCCGGTCGAGGTCCAGGACGGCTGGGTCGCGGACGCGCTGGCCGCCGCGGCGAAGCGGGGCGTGACATCGGTGGTCGACTACGAATACGCCGACACGGTCGCGGATTGGACTCGCCGGGCGGCGGAAACGAGGCCCGCGGCCCGGGTTTCCTGTGTCATCGCCAGGCATTTGCTGGACGAGACTATCCAAAGAGGACACCGGACCGGCGACGTTTTGCCAGCGGGCGAAGGGTTGCTCACGGTCGGCCCGTTCAAGCTGTTCGTCGACGGCTCGCTCAACACGCGCACGGCTTACTGCCACGAGCCGTATCCGGGCTCCGGCGAGAAAGGGTTGCTGGAGCTGCCGCCGGAGGAACTGGTGCCGTTGCTGCGCCGCGCGCACGAGCACGGCTTGACTCCGGCGGTGCACGCGATCGGCGACCACGCCAACACCATCGCGCTGGACGCGTTCGCCGAGGTCGGCTGCCCGGGCCGGATCGAGCACGCGCAGCTGCTGCGGCCCGAGGACGTGCCGAGGTTCGCCGCGCTCGGGCTGGTCGCGAGTGTGCAGCCCGCGCACCAGCCCGACGACCGCGACGTCGCCGACCGGCATTGGCACGGCCGCACCGACCGCGCGTACGCCTACCGCGCCCTGCTGGAATCCGGTGCCCGGCTGGAACTCGGCTCGGACGCGCCGGTCGCGCCGCTCGACCCGTGGGACGGGATCGCCGCCGCGGTCGGCCGGACCGACGACGAGCGGCCGCCGTGGCATCCGGAGCAGGCCATTCCGCTCGCGGACGCGCTGGCGGCGTCCTCCGGCGGCCGCCGCGGCGTCCAGGTCGGCGACGTGGCCGATCTGGTGCTCACGGCGGCCGACCCGAGTGGACTGTCCGCAAAGGAACTCCGGGAAATGCCGGTGTCCGCGACGATCGTGGCGGGGCGGCCGACGTACCTGGCGTAGCGGCCGGGATTCACTTGCCGTGCGGGTCCGCGGCGTTCAGCGCCGCCACCACCTGGTGGTAGTCGCCGCGGGCCTCGCCGTGCCGGAGGAATTTGACGTTCTCGACCTGGATCTCGGCGGCGTCCGGCTGCGTTTCGAGCAACGTCATGACCTCGCTGACGAAGGCGTCCAGCGGCATCGCGAACTCGCTTTCCTCCTGGCCGGGCAGGAGCGCGGTGCGCACGGACGGCGGCACCAGTTCGGTGACCCGCACCGAGGTGTCGGCCAGTTGCAGGCGCAGCGATTCGCTGAGCAGGTGGATGGCGGCCTTGGACGCGTTGTAGCTCGGCGTGGCCTTCAGCGGCGCGAAAGCGAGGCCGGACGAAACGGTGAGGATGGTGGCGTCCGGACGGGTCTGCAGGTGCTCGACGAAGGCGGCGATGAGCCGGATCGGGCCGAGGACGTTGGTGGTCACGGTCGCTTCCGCGCTGTCCAAAAAGGACTCCGGACGGTGCCAGTCCTCGACGCGCATGATGCCCGCCATCGGCACGAGCACGTTGAGGTCGGGGTGCTTCGCGAGCACCTCCTTCGCCGCGGCTTCGATGCTCGCCGGGTCGGCGGTGTCGATCTGCACGGTGTCGAGACCGGGGTTCTCGGCGGCGATCCGCGCGAGCAGTTCGGTGCGCCGCCCGCCGACGATGACTTTGTTGCCCTTCGCCTGCAGCTCGCGGGCGAGGGCGAGGCCGATGCCGCTGGTCGAGCCGGGGATGAAGACGGTGTTTCCGGTGATGTTCATGCCACTGAGTCTCGGCCGGCGGCAGCGGCGGCGGCAGAGACCGCGTATCGGGGGATCGGCGATCCCTGGCTGACGCGCCGGGCCGAGCCGATACTGGACTCATGGATCGAGCTGAACTGGCTGTCTTCCTGCGCAGCCGCCGCGAGGGATTGCGGCCCGAGGACGTCGGGCTGCCCGCTGGCGCGCGACGGCGGACGGCCGGGCTGCGGCGCGAGGAGGTCGCGGCGCTGGCGGCGATGTCCACCGACTATTACACGCGGCTGGAGCAGCAACGCGGACCTCAGCCGAGCGAACAGATGCTGGCCGCGCTGGCCAGGGCTTTGCGGCTGACCGACGACGAGCGCGACTACCTTTTCCACCTCGCTGGCCGCAACGCACCGTCGCCGGTCGTCGCCGCGACGCACGTCGCGCCAGCGCTGATGCGAGTGCTCGACCGGCTGTCGGACACGCCCGCGCTCATCCTCTCGAACCTCGGCGAAGTGCTGGTGCAGAACCGGTTCGCCGAGGCGTTGTACGGCGACCGCTCCCAGTACACCGGGCTGGCGCGCAGCGAGATCTACCGCTGGTTCACCAACCCCGACGAGCGGCTGGTCTACCCCGAGCACGACCGGGACCGGCAGAGCCGCGCGCTGGTGGCGAACCTGCGGGTGGTGCACGGGTCGATGGGCCCGCGTTCGCGCGCGGGCGAACTGGTGCGCGCGCTGACTCGGGAGAGCCCGGAGTTCGCGCGGTTGTGGGACGAACATCAAGTGGCCAAACGGTTCGAGGACCACAAGGTGCTGGTGCATCCGCAGCTGGGTGAGATCGAGGTGGACTGCCAGGTGCTGTTCACCGAGGACCAGTCGCAGGCGTTGCTGGTGCTGACCGCGCCGCCGCGCAGCGAGGCGTTCGAGAAGATCCAGCTGCTCGGCGTGCTGGGGAACGAGCAGTTCGCCGGTTAGTTCGTGAGTGGTTGTTCCGGCTGTCCGGGAATCAGGCCGGGGTCCGCCGCATGGGGCCGGAGCCAGCCGTAGTGTTCGGGCAGACCCCGCAGCCGCCACTGGCTCCCGCCGTAACCGGGGTACACCCAGGGGCTGTCCTCGCCTCGATCGAGACGGTCGTATGCGATCAGAGCGTCCCTGGCTGTTTTGCACGTCGGGTGTGCTTGGCTGAACCGCGCGACCGCGGTCTTGGTCTTCACGCCAAGCGTCCATTCGCGCACCGGCGCCGAGGGATCGTCAGTGTGCCACCACGTGAACCAGTCGTCCTCGCCCCACAACAGGTCCGTCGCCCAGTAGCACGCGAGGCGGACGACACCGCCCCGTGCGGCTGGGCCGGTGGCGGCGTCAACGCGCGCCAGCCATGGCCGCAAGTCGTCGTATACGCAGGCCAGACCGCCCAGCAGCTTCACGAGATCGTGGGAAGGCCAATGCTCCAGCGCGTCCGCCAACGCGGCGGCCAACGCGTCCTCGACGACGCGACGTTCGTCCTCCGGCCACCTTGCCAGGCCGGCGTAGCTCGGGCCGAAGACCCGCAACGTCAGAGCCGGATCGACCTCTCGGTCCCGCACCAGCGAGATCAGCCGGGGCGCGAACCGACGGCAGAGGAATTGCCATTGCTCGCCGGACCAATGGTCTGCGGCTTCGGATGCGAGGGAAATGACGAGGCGGTCAGGTACGGGCGCGGCAACGTCGGCGAGGATGACCAGGTCCTGCTCGGAGTAGCAGAGCAGGCAACCGTCGGACAGATCCACGGCCTCATCATGGCAGGTGACGATCCTTTGGTGCCAACCGTCGCTCGCGCACTGACGGCACACGCGGCCGGGAGCTGCAGTTCATGCCGGAGCCGGTCGCTCGACATCCTGGGCCAGCCGGGCGGCGGCGCGGTCCGGTGCTCAGAAGTCGCGGGCGTGCAGGAGGGAGCGCACGCGGAGTTGCCGGCGGGGTTCGTGGCGGCGGAGCCCGTCAACGATCACCGCGACTCCGATCCACGTCGCCCCGGCGTCGGCGACCAGGGCTTGCGCGGCGAAGGCTTGGCCGCCGGTGTCGATCCAGTCGTCCACCAGCAACGCGCGGTCGCCCGCTCGCAGCAGGCGGCGGCTGAAGCCCAGCCGGAGGTGGCGGTCCTGGTAATCCGGCGGCGAGGTGCGCTGGAGCCAACGGTCGGAATCGCAGGCGGGGTACCGGTTTTTGCGCACCTCGACGAAGCCCGCGCCGAGTGCCACCGCGACCAGCGGGCCGAGCAGAGACCCGCGGGATTCAGGCCCCAGCACGACATTCGGCTGTTCGCCGGCGAACAGTTCAGCGAGTGCCGGACCCAGCTCGCGCAGCAGTTCCGGCGTACGCCACCAGCCCGTCGGGTCGGGGAAGCGGTGGCGGTCCGGCCCGTCCCCGAGCAAGACGGTGGCTTCGCGGATCCGGTCCGCCACAGTGCTCGTGCGCATGCGTCAATGGTCGCAACGACGCCTGCGCGGAGCGAACGATTTACGGTTTCCGCGCCGCTCCTGCCAGGATCACCGAATGCGCCGGCGTCAGGAAGTCCACCTGCGGCGCTCCCTCGCCGGATTCCTCCGGATGCCACGACGGCGTCCAGGTGAGTCCCGGTTCCAGCATCTCGAACGATCCGAACAGCGCCTGGATCTCCTCGCGCGAACGCCAGATCACCGGGCTGCTCGACCGGTCGTAGAGCTGTTTCAGCTCGACCAGCCCGGCGTCCACGTCGGAGGGGACGCCCTGGTCGGTGATGTGCGAGATCGCGAGGAACGAACCGGGGGCGAGGAGATCGCGATACTGCGCGACGATCGACGGGCCGAGGTCCTCGGTGCCGCCGCTGTCCTCGGCGGGCGGCTGCTGGACGTGCAGCACCGCGATCAGCAGCAACGCGAGCGGTTGCTCGACGTCGATCACGCCGGTGGCGGCGATCTGGTCCCACAGCCGTTTCGGGTCGCGCATGTCGGCGTGGATCACCGCGTGCCGGTCGAGGTCGCCCGCCTCGCGCAGCAGGGTTTCCGAATGCGCGACGGCGACCGGCTCGTAGTCGACGTAGCAGACGCGGCTTTCGCCCGGCGCGAGTTCGTCGGCGACCTGGTGCGCGTGGCCCATGGTCGGCACGCCGGAGCCGATGTCGACGAACTGCCGCACGCCCTTTTTCACCAGATGCCGCACGAGCCGGTGCAGGAACAGCCGGTTGGCCTTCGCGATCGGGCGGATCAGCGGGAACTCGCGGATCACCTCGTCGGCGAACTCCCGGTCGATCGTCCAGTTCGTGGTGCCGCCGAGGTAGTAGTCGTAGACTCGCGCGACGCTCGGGCGGTCGAGGTCGACCCCGGGAGGCGGGAAGGGTTCGTCGGCCACCGGTGGCTGTTCCTTTCGTTCGGGACTTCGGTCAGCGGACGGGCGGCGCGCACCGGCTCGCCCATTCCTTCAGGTACTGCAGGGACCCGTCGCGCGACAGCGTGGCGGCGAGCTGGGCTTCCCAGGACTCCTCGTAGGAGGCGAACTCGTCCTGGCCCTGTGCCACGGTGATCAGCTTGACCTTGCTTTCCTGGTAAGCGAAATCGGGAAGGTCGGGCTGGGCGAAGCGCAGGATGGTGAAATCCTCGTCCGGGTAGGCGGCCGCGTCGCGCGGGAGGATCCGGACCTCGGCGAAGGGATGCGTTTCGACGATCCGGATCATGTGCTCGAGCTGATCGGTGGCGAGGCTGTTCTTGCTGCCGTAGACGAGTTTCTCGATGCAGCTGTACTCCATCATGAAGATCGCCCGCGGACCCGGGCAGGCGTCGAAAAGCCGTTGCCGCGCCTTGCGTTCGGCGACCCGGTCGGTGACCCGTTCCTGGCGGCTGGCCTGGAACTGGGCGAGCATGTAGTACTCCGATTGGAGCAGCCCCGGGATGCGGTTCCCGGTCCAGCTGAGGATTTCCGCCGCGGCCTGTTCCCGCTCCAGGATCTCGCGGAACCACTGCGGCGTGATCATCCGGCGCTCGGCGCGGCGCGCGGAAGGATCGTTGGCCTGGTTGAGTTCCCGCAGCTGATCGGCTTCGGCGGGCGGGATGTCCAGCACCTCGACGATCCGCTCGAGGTCCTCGGGCCGGGTGCCCGCCTTGCCGGATTCGATTTTCTGGATCTTGGGCTGCTTGCAGCCGATCCCCTCGGCGAGGTCGACCTGGGTCAGCCCGCGTGCGGTGCGCCACTTGAGGATCCGGGATCCCAGCCGGGAACGCTGGGTCCGCAGGGAGGGCGGCGGTTGCCGGATCGGGGAGGTCACCAGGGGCTCCGTCATTTCGTCCAGGGGCCGATGTGAGAGAACTACCGATGATAATGCGCCGGCCCGGCACGGTGCTCGCCGGGTCGGCGCCTTTTTCGCAAGGTTCGCTGGGCCGGACGGCGGTTTCGGCGGGCCGGGTTCGCCGTCGTGCCCGATCAGCCGTCGAATTCCCCGCGCCGCACGGCGGAGACGAAGTCCGCCCACTCGCCCCGGTCGAAGACGAGCACGGGGGAGCTGTCGATCTTGCTGTCGCGCACCCCGACGAGCCCGTCCGCGGCCAGGTTGACCTCGACGCAGTTGCCGGAGTTCGGCCCGCAGGCGGAGGGTTTTTGCCAGGCGTGGTCAGGGAAACGCGAGCCCGGCCCCGCGGCCGGGACGCGGTGCGCCGGAGCGGGGCTCCGATGCGCGTGCTGGTGCTCGTGCGGGTCGTAGGCGTCCACTGCAACCCCTCGTTTTCGGTCGGTGAATGGAATATTCCGCGATGCACGGAATGTGGTCGGAATATTCCTGAGGGTAGTGGGCTGGTGGATCAATGGCGGCGTGCTCCGGGGATTTCACCTGAATGGACACTTCTCGTGCATTGGATAGTGCTTGCGCACGTGCAATTCGGGAATTGTTGTGCGGATTTCGTTGCGGTGGTGGTTGGAGGTTGCTCTTTTCGTGGTTTTTCGGGGGTGTGGACGGGGTTGGGGTGTCTGCGGTTGATAACACCTGTTGAGCGGTTGATCGACTGGGCTGGTTGGTGCTGTTTCGGTTGCGCTGCTTGCGATCCGGCTTCCTGGTGGGGAGTGCGGGGCGGGTCGCGGAGGTGTGTCGGCTGGGTCGCGGTGGGGTGGTGTGTGGGCTCGGCGGGCGCGGGTTACGGCGGGGCGTTGCGGGGCTGGGTGCCGGGGGATGCTCAGCCGAGCAGAGCCCGGTTCCAGGTTCGCCAGGCGATCCGGGCGGCGACGGGTTGGCTGAACTTAGCCTTTGGCGGCACCGAGATTCGGCCGTAGAGGGGCAGAGTCAAGTCTGGCCGGACGGACGGGCAGAGCCGAACGGGCGAGCTGGGCTGTGCAGCGATGGAGTGGGCTAGCCGAGCGGAGCTAAGCTGCGCGGTGAACGAGTTAGACGGGCAGGCTGAACGGGTCAGCGCAGCACAAGGCCGGGCCAAGCCGGGCGAGTCGCGCCAAACGCGGCCAGCTGGCAAGTCGAGGGCCCAGGTCGCGGTCCGAGCGGATCATTGCGAGACCAAGCGGGATCAGGTGCTCCGAGTACGGTCAGCTGAGCGAGCCGGGCGGCTAGGCGAAACCGAGCAGCCGGGCCAGGCTGAAGCGGGCCCGAGCGGACAAGCCACGCGAGCCGCACCCGCGTCATGCCGATGCGACGGCGGTCTCCGGCTCTGGCCATGCCGCCCCGCCGTCGCCGCGGTTCTGGCCAGGCGCTGAGCAGCACCAGGCCCACCTCGGAACAGCAACCCTCGTCTCCCGGTGCCCGGCCCTGCCCGGCCGGGCACCGGGAGCGCAGAACGCGGGCGGCCGTGAGCCGCCGCCGGCGTCCGCTTCGAGGGTGGTCAGGCGTCCCGGTGTTTGCGGAGCACCGCACCGGTGACGTGCACGAGAGCCGCCCCGGCCGCGGTCGCGAGGCCGGCCAGGACTCCGGCGGTCGCGAAGACGATCGCGGTCGCGCCGACGAGCAAAGTCAGCAGGAACGCGATCAGCTGCCACGGCCGGGTCCCGCCGTCCGGCTGCCGCGCGGCCAGTTCGACCGACGTCCGCGCGGTCTTCCACGACGGGTATGCCGGGCGCGTGCTCGGCCGCGGCGACGGCACGGCAGGCGCTGGTTGCGGCATGCCCGGCTCGTGAAAAGTCACGGTCACCCGGCCGGGGCGTTGACTTACGGCTACGGCATACGGTCTGTCGTCGCCGGTGTCCGATTTATGCGTCCGACGGCTTGCCTGGCCTGCATTTTCCGAGCCAGGAACGGTCATTGCGCATCCTTTCTTGTCCGCCGGAAAAGTGCCGGAACACAGTTCCCAGCCCGCCCCCGAGGGGAACTGGTTCCGGCGGCCGCGGCGGGCGTCCGGGGAATGGAATATTCCACCCCTTTAACCCCTCCTGCCTGCGGCAATGCCATCTTTGCACGCTCCCCGCCGATCGCGCTAACCCGGGGTGGAAAATTCTTCGCCGAACCCGTCCGTCCTGGTGTTTCCGGAACGGGTATTCACGATCTGTCAGACCATTCCGGACGTTATCAATGCACACATCTTCGACCCGATCGGGTGAATGTGTGCAGTGGGCCACTTTGGGGTTCCCCTTCTTGATCAACCCGGCGAACGCGACCGGGCCGCTGCTACGGTGAGTGTCTGCCGCAGACGGGGGAGGGCATGGACGTACGGACGCTGGCTCGCGAGGAGCGCGCTGACTTCGCGGACTTTCTGGAGACGCTCGCGCCGGAGCAATGGGACCAGCCGACGCTCTGTGCCGGCTGGGACGTGCGCTCGGTCGTCGCGCACGTCGTGAGCTACGACGAACTCAGCGGGCCCCAGCTGACGCAGCGGCTCGTCCGCGCGAGGCTGTCGCTGAAACGGGCCAACGAGATCGGGCTCGCCGAATACCGGGTGCGCACGCCCGAAGACCTGATCGGCGTCCTGCGGCGGCACCCGCAGCCGGGCCGGATCCTGGGCAAGTTCGGCGGGATGATCGGGTTTCTCGACGGCCTGATCCATCAGCAGGACATCCGCCGCCCGCTCGGGCTGCCGCGGACCATCCCGGCGGTGCGCTTGCGCCGGGCGCTGGACCTGTCGCTGCGCGCGCCCCCGATCGGAGTGTCGCGCCGGCTGACCGGTTTGCGCGCGGTCGCGACCGACCTGGACTGGACGTCCGGCAACGGCATCGAAGTCCGCGGCCCGGCGGAGGCTCTGCTGCTCGCACTGGCCGGCCGTCGCGCGGCGGCGGACGACCTCACCGGTCCTGGCCTCGACGTGCTGATCAGCCGCACCACCGTGGCGTGATCCGGGTGGCGATTCTGACCACTGTCGTGTGACAACCCTCGCGCGGGGGTTGCGTATGCGCTTGGCGACAGCAGTCATAGCGGCGACCGCACTCCCGGAAGCGAGGTGATGCCCGCGGACGCCCGCCGCTCTTCCCCCTCGCGGCGCCCGTGACTGCTGCCGCGCCTCGCATCGCTCAGGCGGCACGGGCGCCGTAACGACCGCGGCGGCGTCCGCCCTCCGGGGGTGTCACCATCTGGTGACGCCTAACTCGGCGGTAACCCGCGCGCCAACCCCGGTGCTCGCAGAAATTGCTTGCGGCTGCGGGAAAAACCCGGCTCCGATGATCACCCGGACCGGGGGCTTGCGTTACCCGTCGGCGACATCCCGAATGGGACTCCAAGCACCACAAGGGGAGGAGTCCGGTGTTCAGATGGCAGCAGGCGGAAGGAAAACGGCACGCACTGGACGGGCCGTTCGCGCCGAGACCCGGGGAAACCTTCATCGCGCTGTGCGGAGCGGAGGTCACGGTCGCCCGCCGCGACGTGCCGCAGCTCGGCGGCCACTGGTTCGACCCGACGTGCGCCGAATGCGCGGAGGAATGGCTCCGTCAGGAGGGACAGTCCCGCCCGGGCAACGAACGGTGCCCGGCGTGAGCGAGGCGGTGACGGTCTTGCGCGCGCGGAACGCGGTGGCCACGGGTTCGACGAGCGGGGCGCTGGCACCGGGGTCGGCAGCATCGAGGCCGGGAGCGACGCGAAGGTACGCAGGCATCCGGCGCACGAACGGCGCGGCACGCCGCCTCCCGGCACTCACGGGGCACGGCGCATGACCGGACGCTGGAGCAGACTGCCGGATCGCCGCAGTTCGGCGGTAGGGCTCACCGGCCCCGAACTGGTCACCTGGGTCCGGGACCTGCAAGCCACCCTGGCACTGGATCTCGCCTTCCTGACCCGCGCGCTCGACGAGCGATGCCCGCGGCCGGACGCGGTGCAGGATCTCGGCGAGCGGCTTCTCGACCTCGGCCGTGCGCTGGTCCGGCGGGCCGACCATCTCAACGAGGTCGTCCTGGCGAGCCTGCCCGCGCACGGGTGGCTGCCGCAGGCGGGCGCGCCGGACAACGCGGTCCGGCTGGCGCATCAGGTCGGACGTCGTCCGCTTCGCTGCGGGCCGGTGTATCTCGGGTTGTGCGGGGCGGCGTGTTTCCCGGCGTTCGGGCAGGATCCGCACGATCACACGAAACGGTACGAGCGATGCGCGGAATGCCAGAGCAAAGGAGGTGCCGCGATGCTCCGTGAATGACGGAAAGGCGGAACACCGCAGCGGTGCGCAAACCGGATCAGCTGCCGGAAACCGGCCGTCGGCCCAGCAGGCCCCGGCCTTTTCCGGTTTCCTGTACCGATGAGCGAGGAGACCTCCACCCGTTCCACCGAGCGGCTGTTCCGGATCGCGATCACGCTGAAGGGCCTCGACGGGGCCCTTCAGCTGATCGGTGCGCTGATCCTGGCGTTCATCCCCGCGTCAGTCGTCACGGGGTTCGTGAACGCGGTCATCACCCGCGACCTCCTTGGCGACCCCTCCGGCACGCTCGCACGGCATCTGGAAACCGCTGCCGAGCATTTCGCCGGAGGGGGCACCAAGACGTTCGCCGTCGCGTACCTCCTGGCGCACGGGTTGCTCAAGCTCGGCCTCGTGTGGGCGCTCGCCCGCAAGTGGGTGCGCGCCTATCCGGTCGCGATGCTCGTGCTCGCCGCGTTCGTCGTGTACGAGATCTACCGGGCTTTCGAAACGCACTCCATCGCGCTGCCGTTCTTCGCCGCGCTCGACGCGGTGATCATCGTGCTCGTCTACCGCGAGTACCGGAACCTCAAACGCGAGCACGCCTGACCTCGCTCAGGCGGCAGCCGGAAACTTCTCGGTGACCATCGCGGCCACGTCCGGGGCTTCCACGAACAGCGCCGTCGCGTTGTCCCGGCCGCCCAAGGCGATCGCGGTCGCGACCAAAGCGGACGCGCCGCGCGCGGGGTCGGCCAGGATTTCGTCGATGGTGGCGGGCGTCAGGACCTTGTGCACTCCGTCGCTGGTGAGCAGGAGACCGCCGCTCGGCGCTTCCGTCGTGCCGATCTCCTCCGGCTTCGTCGTGCGGACGCTCGTGGTCACCAGATGCTCCATCCGCGGCGAATACGGCTGGTGCCGCGACCGGAAGTACTCCGCCATCGTGTGGTCCTGCGTGAGTTTGTGGATCATCGACCCGTCCCACGAGTACGCCCGCGCGTCGCCGACCCACGCGATCCGGTACCCGCCGGCGAACGGCATCGCGACCACCAGCACCGCGTCCCCGGTGCCGCCCAGCCGGTGCACTGCTTGCTGTGCGGCCAGAATCGCCTTCACCGGGCCGGATTCGACCGGGGTGCGCGCGGCGGCCGCGGCGGCGACCTGGGCGGCCCGCCCGGCGCCGGGGTCGTCCCCGACGCCGTCGGCGAGCGCGAAGGTGATTCCGCGAGCCCCGGAGGCCGCGTAGGCGCTCACCGCGTCGGCGTTGCGCTCGCGCGGGCCCTGCTCGCTCGCGGTGTGCCAGCGTGGATATCCGGCCATCGTGACCTCCCGGACGTTCGCGGATGACTCTCCGTGCCTTCCAGAATGCGCCTCGTTCCTGGGAGGAGGCTGAGGATTTCCGGACTTACCGGGTGAGCTGGTAGACAGTCTCGCCACCGACCGTGGTCGCGGTGAAGTTCGCGGCCACCCACTCGGAAATGTCGCTCGACCCGCCGCCGGGTCCGCCTCCCCTGCCGCCGTCCACGTAGTACGCCACTTCGCCCGACGCGACGTACTGCTTGAACTGTTCCAGCGTCGGGGCCGGGTCGCGGCCGCTCCACCCGCCGATGCCCATCACCGACTTGCCGCTCGCCAGCTCCAGGTTCGCCGCCGACTGCGATCCGGTCGTCGCGGCGGCCCATTTCGTCGTCGTGCCGCCCAGCAACTGGCCGACCGCGCCGCTGGTCTCGTCCATCATCCCGAAAACGCCGCCCATGTCGCCGGTGCGCGGACCCGAAGTCGGGATGGAACCGCTGTGCGGCAAGGAAACCGTCTCCACGGCGTACCCAGCGGTGCCGACCCCGAGCGTCAGGACGATCGCCGCCGCGAGACCGGTCAGCACAGTCCGCGCCCGCGGTAGCCCGACCACCACAATGGTGCTCACGAGCAATCCCAGCACCACGATCGTCCAGCGCAGCGCGGGGAACCAGTCGGGCGTGCGGTCGAGCAGGATGAAGTCCCACGCCGCGGTCGCCACGATCATCCCGCCCAGCACCATCCGCGGTGCCAGGTGCGCCCGGCCTCGCCACAGCGCGTGTCCGGAAATCGCGACCAGGGCAGCGATCGCGGGCGCGAGCTGGACCGCGTAATACGGGTGCACGGTGCCGCCCATGAAACTGAACACCAGTCCGGTCACGAGCAGCCAGCCGCCCCAGACCACCAGCGACGCGCGGATCCGGTCAGTGCGCGCGGCCCGCCGAGTGAACCACAAACCGGCCGCCACGCCGATCAGCGCGGCGGGCAGCAGCCACGAGACCTCGGTGCCGAAGCTCGCGCCGAACATCCGTCCGAGGCCGGAGCTGCCGCCGAACGCGGCGTTCGCGCCGCCGCCCGGACCTCCGACCATACCGCCGCCGTTGCCCTGCCCGCCGAAGATCCGGCCGAGCCCGTTGTACCCGAGCGCCAGCTCCAGCAGGCTGTTCCCGGTCGACCCGCCGATGTACGGCCGCGAAGCCGCCGGCCAGATCTCCACCAGCGCCACGAACCAGCCAGCCGACACGACCACCGCGACCCCGGCGTAAAGCAGATGCAGCAACCGTTTCCCCAGCCCGGTCGGCGCGGCGATCAAGTACGCCAGCGCGAACGCGGGCAGCACGAGGAACGCCTGCATCATCTTCGTCAAGAACCCGAATCCGATTGCCACGCCAGCGAAAACGAGCCACTTCGGACTGGCCTTCTCGATCGCCCGCACCGTGCCGTAGGCACCGGCGATGAGCAGCAGCGTGAGCAACGCGTCCGGGTTGTTGAAGCGGAACATCAGCGCGGCGACCGGAGTCAGCGCGAGCATCGCACCGGCCAGCAATCCCGGGAGCGGCCCGGAAACGCGACGGACAGTCAGGTATAGCAGCCCGACCGAGCCGACGCCCATCAACGCCTGCGGGGCGAGCACAGTGAAGCTGGAAAACCCGAAGATCCGCGCGAAAGCCGTCCCCACCCACAACGCGGCAGGCGGTTTGTCGACAGTGAGCACGTTCCCGGCGTCCAGCGAACCGAACAGCCACGCCTTCAGGCTCTGTGTGCCCGATTGCACTGCCGCGGCGTAGAACGAGTTGCCGTACCCGGAAGCGGTCAGGTTCCAGAAGTACAGGATAGCGGTGAGCGCGAGGAGACCGAACACCGACGGACGGACCCAGCGCAGTCTCGCGGCGCCGCGATCCGGTGTGTCCGGGGCGGCGGGCCGGGCGGACAGGACAGTGCTCACGATGACTCCTCGGTAGCGGTACGGCGCGGATTGAAGACCCAGCCTCGGAGCAGCAGGAAACGGAGCACTGTGGCGGCGAGGTTCGCCAGCACGAGCACGGTCGTCTCCAGAACCAGCCCGGGATGGGTGGTGTGGTTGAGCAGGGCGAGCGAACCGCTGGTCAGCGCCAGTCCGAGGCCGAACACGAGCAGCCCTTCGAACTGGTGCCGCCCGGCTCCGGCCCGGCCGCGGACGCCGAACGTCACCCGCCGGTTCACCGCGGTGTTCGCGACGGCGGTGACGAGCAGCGCGGTGAAGTTGGCCGCCTGCGCGCCGACCATGGTCCGCAGCAGCAGGAAAAGCAGCAGATATGCGACAGTGCTGGCGACACCGACCGCGGCGAAGCGCACGAGTTGCTTGACCAGGCTCGGGGACACTCCAGGGGCCTCCACACCGATCGGTTCGCGGCCGAGCTGTTCGCGCAGCCGGTGGACGGGGATCTCGCCGGTGAGGGTCGCGCGCGTGACCCTTGCGATGCCTTTGAGGTCGGCGGCGGCGGTCGCGAGGAGGTCGACCGACGAGTCCGGGTCGTCGACCCAGTCGACCGGCACCTCGTGGATCCGCAGCCCGGCGCGCTGGGCGAGCACGAGCAGTTCGGTGTCGAAAAACCAGCCGGTGTCCCGCACGTGCGGCAGCAGCGCGCGGGCGACGTCGGCGCGGATCGCCTTGAACCCGCATTGCGCGTCGGAGAATCTCGCCGCGAGCGTGCCGCGGAGGATCAGGTTGTAGCAGCGGGAAATGAACTCGCGCTTCGGGCCGCGGACCACGCGGGCGCCGCGGGCCAGCCTGCTGCCGATCGCGACGTCCGAATGCCCGGACAGCAGCGGCGCGACGAGCGGGTCCAGCGCGGCGAGGTCGGTGGACAGGTCCACGTCCATGTAGGCGAGCACGGCGGCGTCCGAGGCGGACCAGACGGCCCGCAGTGCGCGGCCGCGGCCCTTCTCGTTCAGGTGGCGCACTTCGACTTCGGGGAACTCGCGGGCCAGTTCTTCGGCTACCGCAAGGGTTTCATCGGTGCTCGCGTTGTCCGCGACGGTGATCCGGTACGGGTAGCCGGCGCGTTCGGCGAGGTGCGCCCGCAGTCTGCGGATGCACGGTTCGAGGTCGGTTTCCTCGTTGAAGACCGGGATGACGACGTCCAGCACGGGGTGCGGACCGCCGAGGCCGACCGGAGTCGTCCCGGGCCGCGGGGCGCTGCTGCGGGAGGGGGCGGTGGCGTTCATGGGTTCACCGTCGTCTGCCGGGCTTTGGCCACCATGTGGTGTTCCTGTGCCTGCGCTGTGTTTGGCCGCACGAACCGAAATCAGGCCGTGAGGTCGTACACCGTGACACCGTCCACTGTGGTCAGTTGATAGTTCTCGGATACCCACTGGACGATCCGGGCGGCGGCATCGCTTCCGCTGCTGGAGCCGCGCATGGCCATTCCGTCGCCGAGGAAGTAGCGGATCTGCCCGGCGCGGACGTACTGCTGGAACTGCGCGAGCGTCGGATACGGATCGGTGCCGTTGAACCCGCCCACCGCGAGCACCGGTTTGCCGCTGCCGAGCTGGTATCCGGCGGCATTGTTGGACCCGACGGTCGCCGCGGCCCACCGGTAGTCGCCGGATTTCCGGAGCAATGCCGCCAGGTTCTCGCCGGGGAGAGTGGTGCCGAGCAGTCCGCCGCCGCCGAACATCTGCCTGGTGTTCGGCCCGGCGGACGGAATCGCGCCGCTGTGCGGAGTCACGGCGGTGGCGAGGCTGTATGCACCGGTTCCAGTGAGCAGCACAACCAGTCCCAGCACAGCGGCGACGCGGCCGAAGTGCTGGACGAAAAACAGTGCGGCAGCGGCCAAAATCCCGAGGATGAGCACCGTCGGGGCAAGCCACGGTTGCCAAGAACTGTTCAGCAGCGAATACGCCGTGATCGTCGTCAGTGCGACACCGCCGCTCAGCAGCCCGACAGCAGCCGGGTTGCTGCGGATCCGCCACAACTGGACCGCGGCGGTACCGACGAGCGCGGCGATCGCCGGGGCGAGCGCGACGGTGTAGTAGGGATGGATGATCCCGCCCATGAAGCTGAACACCGCGGCGGTCACGATCAGCCAGCCGCCCCAAATCAACAGCGACGCACGGCTGTGGTCAGTGCGGGGCGCGTAGCGGGTGAACCACAGGCCGGCGCCGAGCCCGAGCACCGCCGCGGGCAACAGCCAGGCGATGCCGCCCGCCATTTCGCCGCCGAACAACCGGAACAGCCCGGTGCTGCCCCAGCCGCCGCCAGGACTGCCGCCGACGCTGCCGGTCTCGTCACCGGTGATGCGGCCGAAACCGTTGTACCCCAAGGTAAGTTCGATAAGGCTGTTGTTTTGCGAGCCGCCGATGTACGGCCGGTCCGCGGCGGGCCACAACGCCACGACCGCGAGGTACCAGCCTGCGGAAACCACGACCGCGGCGAGTCCGGCGAGCAGGTGCAGGAGACGTTTGCTCAGCGCGACAGGCGCGGCTACGAGATAGGCGAGCGCGAAGGCGGGCAGGACGAGGAACGCTTGCAGCATCTTGGCGAGAAAGCCGAACCCGACCGCGATCCCGGCTATTGCCAACCACTTCGGGCTGGCTTTCTCGATCGCCCGCACTGTGGCGTAGGCGGCGGCGATCAGCAACAGCACAAGCAACGCGTCCGGATTGTTGAAGCGGAAGATCAACGCCGCAGCGGGGGTGAGCGTAAGCACCGCGCCAGCCAGCAATCCCGCCGCCGCACCCGAAGTACGCCGGACCGTCGCGTACAGCAGCCACGTGGAGCCGACCCCCATCAGTGCTTGCGGGACCAGGATGCTCCACGCGTTCACGCCGAACAGCCGCGCGGACAGGCTCATCACCCAGAGCGCGGCTGGCGTCTTGTCCACGGTGATGCCGTTGGCCGCGTCGGTGGAGCCGAAGAACAACGCCTTCCAGCTCTGCGATCCGGCTTGCGCGGCAGCGGAGTAGAACGCGTTCGCCCAACCAGACGCGCCGAGATCCCACAGGTAGAGCGCGGCGGTGGCGACGAGCAGCAGCACGAGGGCCGGACGCGCCCACTTCGGCTCAGCGCGCTGGACCGGCGCGGCGGGAACGGCTGAAGGGGTCGCGACTGCGGTCATGCGGCCAGCCTCGCGGGGCGACCTGGGGCCGGGATGTGCCTACCCTGTGTGCCCGCTGTGCGACTTGGGGTCAGCCGCGAGCGGGCTGCGCCGAGCCGGGACCGCGACCGGCAGCCGCACGGCGAATTCGGTCTGTCCAGGGCGGCTGCGCATCGCGATGGCGCCGTGGTGCGCGGTCAGCACCGCGGACGCGATCGCCAGGCCGAGCCCGGTCGAACCGGCTGCTCGCGACCGGGACGAATCCCCGCGGGCGAAACGCTCGAACACCGCTGGCTGCAGTTCGGGCGGGATGCCGGGGCCGTCGTCGGTCACGCGTACCACGGCGCTGCCGTCCGCGACTCGGCTGAGCGCGGTGACGACCGTCGTGCCGGGAGGCGTGTGGACGCGGGCGTTCGCGAGCAGATTCGCCAAAACCTGGTGCAGCCGTTGGACATCGCCCAGCACGAGAATCGGTTCCTCCGGAAGGGCGAGCTGCCAGACGTGGTGCGGACCGGCCACGTGCGCGTCGCTGACCGCGTCCGCGACCAGGCGGGTCAGGTCGACTTCGGCGACCTCCAGCGGACGGCCCGCGTCCAGGCGGGCCAACAGGAGGAGGTCCTCGACGAGCGCCGTCATCCGGTCGGCCTCGGACTCGATCCGCGCCATCGAATGCGCGACGTCCGGCGGAGCGTGGCTGGCCGACCGTCCGGCGAGTTCGGCGTAGCCGCGGATGGCCGCGAGCGGGGTGCGCAGTTCGTGGCTCGCGTCGGCGACGAACTGGCGGACGCGCAATTCGCTGGCGTGCCGGGCTTCGAGCGCGGAGGAGATGTGCCCGAGCATGTGGTTCAGCGCCGCGCCGACCTGGCCGACTTCGGTGCGCGGGTCGGTGTCCTGGGCCGGGACCCGGACGGACAGGTCGACGTCGCCTCGGTCCAGGGGGAGTTCGGACACTTGGGCCGCGGTTTCCGCGACGCGTTCCAGCGGGCGCAGGGTTTGGCGGACGGCGTAGGCGCCGAGGAAGGCGGCACCGGTTACCCCGGCGGCGGCTACGCCGAAGAGGATCAGGCCGACGGTCAGCAGCGTTTGCTGCATGGGGGCCAGGGGGACGCCGGTGATGACGATGCCGTCGGGGGTCGGGATCGCGGTGAGGCGGTAGTCGCCGAGGGTGCCGAGGGTGCGGGTGTAGGGGCGGCCGTCGTTGGGGAGGTCTTGCAGCGCGGTCAGTTCGTCGGGGGTGAGGCTGACTCGCTGGCCGTGGGGGGTGAGCCAGCCGCCGGTGCCGTTCGTTCCGGTGAAGGAGAAGTGGGCGATTACGGTGCCTGCGCCTTGTCCTGGGGCGTCCAGGGGGTTGCGGCCGTTGTCGTCGGGAGGGGCTGGGCGGGTGGTGAAGTCCAGTGCTCGGGCGGTGGCGGCGGAGAGCTGGGTGTCGGTTTGGGCGAGGAGGAAGGCGTGGAGGGCGAATTCGCTGATTACGCCGATGGTCAGGCAGACGAGGGAGAGGAGGAGTGCTACGGAGATGGTGAGTTTGGTGCGCAGGGATTGCCGGGCCGGGTGGGCGGCGGATCCTGCGCGGGGGGTCATGGGTTGAGGGTGCGGGGGGAGGGTGTGGGGGTGATGTGTGCTCGCTGTGAGTTCGCTGTGGGGGCGGCTCGTCGCCTGGCGGCGACATTGCGCCCGGTGGGCGTGGGGGCACCCCGAAGCCCGATTGTGCTGACGGTTCGGGGGTGCTTGTCAAGGCGGGAAAGATGCCTTG